>JAPHUE010000236.1 GCA_026196795.1 Sedimenticola sp. | reverse complement strand
TCCTTCCGCTTAGCTACTCAAAATCAGTAACCTTACCTCCGAACGAGCGGCGCATTATACGCACTCCCTCAACGCACGCAAGACCCTTTTTGAAGTTTTCATGACACAACTAATAAAGCCAAAAAACTCAACGCCACTCAGGTCAATGTTACTTTCGCAAATCGGCGTTTTCCCACCTGATAGATATGCACCGAGCCTTTCGACAACACAAGATTGCGGTCCTCAATTTTTTCACCATCAATCTTTACCGCACCCTGCTTAATCATTCGCAGTGCCTCGGATGTACTGGATACCAGACCGGCCTCTTTTAGGAGATTGGCAATGGAGAAGCCTTCGCCAGCTTCTAGTGCAAACTCCGGCATCTCATCTGGCATCGCCCCTTTCTGGAAACGCGCCACAAAGTTTTCATGGGACTTGATCGCGGCCGCCTTATCATGGAAACGCTCGATCAACTCCTCCGCCAGGAGTACTTTGGCATCGCGAGGGTTCATACCCTCTTCCACTTGCCTGCGAAGCGCATTGATATCAGACATCGACTTGAAACTGAGCAGCTCATAATAGCGCCACATCAGCTCATCAGAGATCGACATAATCTTGCCAAACATGTCATCTGGCTGGTCAGCAATACCGATATAGTTGCCGAGGGACTTGGACATCTTTTGCACACCGTCCAACCCTTCAAGAATAGGCATGGTCAAAACCACCTGCGGCTCTTGACCATAAACCTCTTGGAGCTGACGCCCCACTAGAAGATTAAATTTCTGGTCAGTGCCACCCAACTCCACATCTGACTGGAGCGCAACGGAGTCGTATCCCTGCACCAGTGGATAGAGAAACTCATGAATGGCGATGGGCTGACCATTTTTATATCGCTTGTTGAAGTCATCACGCTCCAGCATGCGCGCAACCGTGTGCTTTGCAGCGAGCTGTATCAGACCGGCCGCCCCTATCTCTTCCATCCATTCAGAGTTGAAGCGGATAATTGTCTTCTCACGATCAAGAATCTTGAAGATCTGCTCTTGGTAGGTCTCGGCATTTTTCAGCACATCTTCACGGGTCAACGGCTTGCGGGTTACATTCTTTCCCGTTGGATCACCAATCATGCCGGTGAAATCACCGATCAGGAAAGTCACCTCATGCCCCAAATCCTGAAATTGGCGCAGCTTATTAATAAGTACGGTGTGACCCAGATGGAGATCGGGCGCTGTTGGATCAAATCCGGCCTTAATCTTGAGCGGTTTTCCACGCTCCAGCTTCTTAAGTAGAGATTCTTCCAACAGAATCTCATCTGCACCGCGCTTAATGAGCTCCATCGACTCTGCGATTGACGCCATTTCCCACCTCAATAAACCTAGAATATGTCGGGGCGCACAATTTACAGGATGGAGCAAGAAAAAGTAACCGTTTAGCTATATATTGTATCTAACTGAGCAAAAACCCCCTTGCCAAAAGCCTAGGCGCACAGTATCTTCCTGAAAAAACTGGGAATTAGGCCGGTTTTGCGCAATAATTATCTGAAATTTCCGGGGATTAGCGTAACAACATGATAAATGACTACAAATCACACCGTGATCTGTTGGACTCCAGCACCTCAAAAAGGCATCCACGTCTGGGGCTGATTGCCATTGTCGGCCTCACTTTGTGCGCATCAGCCATCTATGCCGCACTTGCCTCTGGCGATAAAAATAAGCCTGCTGTCACTGCGGTGCTGCCAACCGAAGAGCCCGTGGTTACTACAGCCCCGAAAACCCCGGCGCCACTAGCCACACAAAAGGAGGTTGCTTTATTGCTGCCTGGCCAGGCTGACGTACCACCTGTGGCTACTTCAAGCCACACCGCCGAAACCGCAGAGCCAGCAGTCAAGTTAAAGGTTGCGTCCATTGAATTACCTAAGACTCAAGCCGCACCAGCCATTATTGAGACACCTGAGCAAGTAACAACTCTGACGCCAGCACAAGAAACCGAGAGCACGCTCCAGGATGAGATAAACAGCGATGAGAGTGTGGTCAGTATTGATCAGGGAACCTGGCTAGAGGAGAAGGTAAGATCAGGGGATAATCTAGCACTGATCTTTTCACGCCTGAAGCTATCGCCCAACCTGCTTCACCGTATCATCAACAGCAGTAAAGAAGCCAAGGGCCTGGCAAAAATCAGACCCGGAGAGTCTGTTCGAGTACGCGTTGACAAACAGGGAGAGCTGCTCGAACTGGTCCACAAGCGGAGTGCCATTCGTAGCCTGCAGATCCTTCCTACCGAAGAGAGTTTTTCTGCACAGGTACACGACCGCAGCCTTGAGAAACGGGTGGCTTCCACAACAGGAACCATAACCAATTCACTTTATCTCAGCGCCCAAAGGGCCGGCTTGTCAGACTCCCTCACGATGGAACTGGCCAACATCTTCGGCTGGGACATCGATTTTGCCCTTGAGATACGGGCAGGTGATCAGTTCAGCCTGATTTATGAAGAAGAGTACCTGGATGGAAAGAAATACAGGAATGGCTCCATCCTGGCGGCAGAGTTTATCAATCAAGGCAAGGTTTTTCGCGCCATCCGCTTTGAAGATGATGACGGTTACAGCAGCTATTTCTCTCCAGAGGGCGATAGCATGCGTAAAGCCTTTCTACGCGCCCCAGTGGACTTCAGACGCATCTCTTCACGTTTCACCAAGGCACGCTACCATCCGGTGTTAGGTAAAAAACGGCCACACAAGGGCGTTGATTACTCCGCAGCGACAGGCACCCCCATCAAAGCAGCAGGTGATGGCCGGGTTATTTTCCGTGGCACCAAGGGTGGTTATGGACGCACGGTCATTCTTCGCCACGGCAGTCAATATACGACCCTCTATGCCCACATGTCGAAATATCGCAGCAGCGTTAAGAATGGCACACGCGTGAGGCAGGGCCAAGTGATCGGCTATGTTGGCAAAAGCGGTTTGGCGACCGGCCCCCACCTGCATTATGAATTCCGCGTGAATGGCGTACATAGAAACCCGTTGACCATTAAATTACCGGCCGCAGAACCACTGGCTAAAAAATACAAAAGCCGGTTCAACACTGTCAGCACGCCACTACTTGCGCAACTCGACCTGGTAGCAAAAACCATGGTGGCCGATGCCCGCGAGCGCCAACGCTAACACCGGTGATCTCTATATTGGCCTGATGTCAGGCACCAGCATGGACGGCATTGATGCCGTCCTCGTTGCCTTTGACACTGGCACCACTGAAGTAAAAGGCCACATTCACCTCCCCTGGAAATCACAGATCAGGGAGTCGCTAAAACGACTATCACTCCCTGGAAACAATGAAATTGAGGCGCTTGGTATTACCGATATCGAAGTTGCCAACCAGTTTGCACATGCAGTCGCCCTGCTACTAAAAAAGACCGGTTTAAATCAATCACAGATTAAAGCTATTGGCTCTCACGGCCAGACGATCCGCCACCGCCCCGCGGCACGCCACCCCTTTACCCTACAGATTGGCGACCCCAATCATCTGGCTGAACAGACAGGGATTACGGTGATTGCCGACTTTCGTCGAAGAGATATGGCCGCCGGCGGTCAAGGGGCACCCCTAGCCCCAGCATTCCACGCTGACAGGCTACATGATCCCTCTGAACTGCGTGTCATACTAAACTTGGGTGGCATCGCCAACATCACCGTTCTACCGGCCCAACTAACTGATGACATTATTGGACTCGATACCGGACCAGCCAATACTTTGATGGATGCCTGGGTTATGCACTGTCAGCAACTGCATTTTGATGAAGGGGGAGTATGGGCCGCAAGTGGCAAGGTACAGACTACTCTTCTTGATCAATTACTTAACGAAAGCTACTTCTTTCAACCTGCCCCCAAGAGCACCGGACCTGAACTGTTCAACCTGAACTGGCTGGAACAGCAACATGCAGACCTTTCCCGTTATAAGCCAGAAGACATTCAGGCCACCCTCTGCCGCCTGACAGTGGAAACAATTATCCAAGCAATTAAACGGCATGCACCGAGTTGCGCCCGAGTCATTTGCTGCGGGGGTGGCACGCAGAATACCTACTTAATGCAACAACTACAGCAGGGGCTTGCCGATATACCCGTTGAAACAACGGCCCGCTACGGCATCTCGCCTGATCAGATTGAGGCCACCGCCTTTGCCTGGCTGGCGCGCCAAACAGTGGAGCGACGTAGCGGCAATCTGCCCAGCGTTACCGGTGCCTCACATCCCGTTATACTAGGCGGCATCTATCAAGCTTGACCTCTTGTCAGTTCGTAGCTCAAGATTATCTAGCCTCGCTTCATAAAGAACCCTGCCTTGATTGATATCAAAGCGCTCTAACACAAAGCGATTAAGCTAGTGCATCTCATTGTCTTGCAAAGGAAAAACCTTACAAATCATGTTGAAAGTTCATTCAGAACCCCCCAAGCCAGAGTTAAAACCCGAAGGCATGACCTTTCTGGCATTGGGCTTTAGACCTTTTTTCCTTGCAGCGGCCTTCTCCGCTCTATTTCTGATGCTGATCTGGCTTGGCGCCTGGGCTGGGGCCTACCCATTACCAGACTATTATGGCGCCATCGGCTGGCACAGCCATGAGATGCTTTTTGGGTATACCGTGGCAATTATCGCCGGCTTCCTTCTAACAGCCGTCAGAAACTGGACTGGTGTGACACCGCCTACAGGAAAACTGCTGGGCCTTCTATTCTTACTCTGGCTAGCCGGTAGATTGGCACCGTTTTTAGATGGCATCATTCCAGGCATCATAATTGCCACCATTGATTGGGCATTTTTGCCTGCGGTTGCACTAGGCATCCAGCCCGCACTCTGGCAGGGACAGCAGAAGGCCAATCGCATATTTGTACCCTTACTGTTAGTAATGGCCATCGCGAATCTATATGTTCATCTGCAATCACTTGGATTAACCAGCAGCGGCCTCCAGGGCACAGACGCTATGCTCTATCTAGTGGCATTTCTGATTACGCTGCTCGGTGGAAGGGTCATTCCGTTCTTTACGGAGGCCGTTATTCCAGGCCATCAATCAAAGCGTGATAACAAGATCGAAATGGCCACCGTCATTTTGCTAGGCGGTATGGTTCTAACACAATTCATTTACCCTGTTTCATGGCTGACCGGTCTATTGGCCGCAGGCGTTGCTATAACTCAACTTATCAGGGTTTCCGGTTGGTATAGCCACCGGATCTGGCAGATTCCCATTCTGTGGGTTCTGTTCACCGGCATGATCTGGCTGATCATAGGCTTTGCGCTTGTAGGCCTGGCGAGCTTTGGATTAGCCGGTATCAATTTGGCTAAGCATGCGATCACTGTTGGCGGAATTGGCGTGCTCACATTCGGCATGATGGCCAGGGTTGCACTCGGACACACAGGCCGACCCATTGATTCAAGCCGCATGATCAATGCCTGCTTTATTCTGCTGAATATTGCCGCCGTAGCTCGTGTCTTCGGGCCACTGATTCTGCCACAGCAGTACGCACTCTGGGTTCATCTGTCCGGAGGACTGTGGATAATCAGCTTCCTGATTTTTGGCGCAATCTATACGCCGATGCTGCTAAAACCGCGCGTGGATGGTAAAGCGGGATAAAAATAACCCTGCCGTGACTATCGCCGCGGCAGGGTTTCTTCAACTGACCAACAAGCATGACTCAGTTGTTCATCAGAAGGGTATGTCGTCGTCAAAGCCATCATCTGGCATTGGCGCCGCCGAGGGCGCCGAATCATTCGAACCGGATGCCGCTGGTTTCCCAGAATCATAGGAGGCTGAACTCCCACCACCCCGACTGTCTAACATCTGCATCTGATCAGCAACGATCTCTGTAGTATAGCGATCCTGCCCACCCTGATCCTGCCACTTACGAGTCTGTAACCGCCCCTCAACATAGATCTTGGAGCCCTTTTTCACATACTCACCAACAATCTCAGCGAGTCGGCGGAAAAACACCACCCGATGCCACTCTGTGCGCTCCTGGTTTTCGCCTGTGGTTTTATCTTTCCAAGACTCTGAAGTTGCCAAGGTTACATTGGCCACCGCGTTACCATTGGGCATATAACGAACATCTGG
>JAPHUE010000054.1 GCA_026196795.1 Sedimenticola sp. | reverse complement strand
CTCCAAGACCAATATTGCGGGCTTACTCAAGAAACCAGTCCCCTTCAGGCATGCCAAACGGGACAGTCTCAAGGGAGCCATCCCGCTTAGAATTAAATATTTTTTCCGGGAGCGACCACACAGAACAGCATAACCGCTAACCGGGTGAATTCTACTTGAATCAGGGGTGGGATGTCCATCCAACATCCAGCAAAAATCACAGGTTTTGTTCAGTCCATTGAATCAACCCGTTCACATCCAGCGCACCAGACATTCTGGCCACTTCTCTCCCTGACCGAAACAGTATCAGGGTAGGGATGCTCCGAATGCCGTATTTTTCAGCGATAACCTGTTGCTCTTCAGTATTGACCTTGAGTAACTGAACCCGGGGTTCCAATCGTTGTGCGGCCTGCTCAAAAGCCGGCGCCATCATGCGACAAGGCCCACACCAGGGCGCCCAGAAATCCACCAGAAGGGGCACATCACTTTTACTAAGAAAACGCTCAAAGCCAATGCTATCAAGGGCTATAGGTAAGGCACCAAATAGAGGACTTTTACATTTACCACACTGCGGTTTTTCAGTCAGTCGCATCTCAGGAACACGATTTATACCCTGACAATGGTGGCAGATCACATGCGTCATCACTTCCTCCTCCAGCTTTTGCAAGCCGCATTCGTTTTTAAAGGTAACTATCCTGTGGAAAATGGGCTCGATCGATCAGTTTTCAAGAACTTACTAATATATCTACGACAAAACTAAGGTATTCAATCAACCCTTGCCGAGTAAAGGAAAAGCAGAGTATGGTCTGAACATCCTAACTACGAATTACAATAAGGGACAGCAATGAGCCTGAACGTTGTACTGCCTAATCTCGGATTTGGATTGCGTCTTCGCACTGATTATCTGCACAGCTTTATCACCAGCAGGCCTGAACTCGACTGGCTCGAGATCATTACCGAGAACTATCTGACGGCTGATGAAGAAATCCTGGGGCAACTGGATACAATACGTTCGAACTATCCTATTGTGATGCATGGGATCTCACTTGCCATAGGCAGCCCTTGGCCACTGGATCAGGAGTACCTGAATCAACTAAAAAAACTGGTGGATCGAGTTAATCCTGCCTGGATATCTGATCACCTGTGCTGGAAAGGAGCCGACGATGTTCAAGGCCAGCTTCTCCCACTCCCCTATTCTGAAGACACTCTGGATCACGTGGTATCACGAATCAACCAGGTACAGGAGTTCCTGGGCCGCCAGATACTCCTGGAGAATGTCCCTGTTGAACAGAAAACCAGCCAGGAGATACCAGAAGTGGAATTTATCAGAGAGGTTGCAGACCGATCTGACTCACTTATTCTGATTGATGTCGGCAATCTACTTGAAAGCAGCTTGAATCAGGGTTTCAGCGCCATTGACTATATCAACCAGATCCCTGCCGGACGGGTGCAGCAGATACACCTGCCTGACATCACCTTTGAGACCAGTTCGGCTGACACCTGCGAATCGTCACCGCAGATCATTGACCCCATCTGGCAAATTTACACCGAGATACTGGATCGCTTTGGGCATGTCACCACCATGATAGAGCGCGAAGACACCATTCCGACACTGAAGGGAATGCTCTGCGATATCAAAAAGATACGCAAAGCAGCCGAGGAACACCTGGGAAAACGTTAGTCTTTTCCCACCTCTGCCAATTCACTCACCGTAATCGTATCGCCATCGATGCTCCAGCGAAGATCGAAATCATAAAGCCGAATACCATAAATACGACCGGATTCAGGCGTGCCTGAATAGGCAGGTCTCGGATCGGTTTCAAGCAAGTGAATAATAAAGGTCTTCAGCTCATCCGCATTGTCCCGCGCCAATAGTTGCTGGCTGGCTTGCTCAGAAAATTCGACTTTGAATTGAACCGCCGGGGCTACCGGTGCAAAACCGGAACGGGCATCCGGCAGGCTATCGACATAAGCGACATAGGGTTTAATATCGATCACTGGCGTACCATCCAGCAGATCAATGCCCGAGAGGTCTAAGGTCACCCCACCCTTCTCACAACGCACCCCTTCCAGCCTGACAACCGAGAGACCGATCGGATTGGGT
>JAPHUE010000186.1 GCA_026196795.1 Sedimenticola sp. | reverse complement strand
GCCGTTTTCCACCAGTCGTAAACGGTGCTTTCCATAAGCAAGGGGCTGAATCGGCACAAACAGGGCAAAGTCACCGTCCCGACCCACCAGTGCAGTGACATCAATACCATCCAACTCAAGACTGAGACGCTGAAGGACCTCTACGGGCACTTCGGGAGGTATATAGAGACGAATTTCTTCAGCGGGCAGGCGATAACTGCGGTCTGTTGTTGAGACTAGCTCAGGTGACCAGTCGGCGTTAGCAGAGGATAAAAAAAAGCTGGATAAGATAAACAACGACAGGCTAAATAACTTAGTACCCACCCCGCATCGTGGCTTCATAGTCAATATTCTCCCCAGCTCAAGCACCTTGTATACCCACCGAATCTATCCCTGAAAAAAAACTGCACGCTCATATTATTAAGCCAACTAGAGCCATACGAACTCTATTATATTTGTGCATCTACTGGCCTGTCTGGATCACGCATCCAGCATATTATCACGCTTATGTCGTTGCGCCACCACTTTGGGTTCACAGTTATTTCAATCCATTTATCGCTCCATGACATCTACAGCACGAGCCCCGGTAATCTGCTTGAGTCGCTCAAAAGTAACCGGGACGCCCGAGGCGTCCGTTCCAGCGGCAGGATAGACGGTGTCGTAATCCGCCAATCCATTATCAATCAAGATCTCCACTCCCGTAACACCAAAGGGACAGACACCACCCGGTTTGAAACCCGTCACCTGTTCTGTCTCATCACCCCGTGCCATGCGCACCTTGGTTCCCAGTACCTGTTTCATCTTTTTACTACAAACACGTAAATCACCGGGACAAACAGCCAAGTAGAATGACCCATTCTTTCCCTTGAACAGCATCGACTTGGCAATCTGCCCGACGGTCACGCCTATTCTGGCGGCGGCTAATTCAGACGTAGGGGTACTTCCCGGTTCGAACTCCAGTGCAGACAAACCTTGTGCATCAAGTATTTCTTTCACTTTTAAAGGGATCATTTAAGCCTCAGCAACCTCTGTTGTTGTTCAGAAAAGGCCATCAACTCGGGGAAAAAATGAGCGAAGTTTTCTGCCAATGGGGAATAGAGCCGCTTCACTTCAAGCAGCGCGCTATCGAGTGGGTTGGGTTTGCGTAAACGTAACGATATACGCAGGTATACCCGATCCAGTACCTGCAGATCATGATATGAGCCCAACCAATCCTCACGGATAATCCGAGGCGCCAGTCGTTTCAATCGAATCGGCAATCTTGCCTCTTCCTGAGCCAGTAGCTGGTAAAACTCTGCGATAAAACAGCCACGATCCACACTACTGTATTCAGTCCAGTTACGGTTCAGAAAATGGTCATACAGGATATCAAGAATAATGCCGGCATAGCGACGGTGTTCAGCCGAAAACAGTGCCTTACTCTCTAACACCCAGGCGTTCTTATCGGTGAAACTATCAATCTTTCGATGCAGCGCAATTCCCTGCATGATCCCCAGCGCATAATCATCCGCCAGTGTGACCAGCTGGCCGCGGGTAAAATCAGCAATCAAACTACCGAGTTGCTGCTCTGGATCAGGAGGGGAAAGAAAGATATGCGCAAGATAATTCACTGCTGGCGTTTCATACTGGACGCTAATTCAGCGTTGAGAGTAACTGCCGCACCACACCTTCAAGCTCTGTACGGGTAGGTCGAGTCTGGCTATACACCCGCAACCCTCGCACCCCCACCAACAATAGGCGAGCAAGTTCATCCGGCGACTTCTCTTTGGCCAGCTCCCCGCAAGTTTGCGCCGCTACCAGGGCCTGAAAAAACTGCTGCTCGTGACTCTTGAACATCTGATCAAGGCGCTGCCTGATCACCTCATCATCACCCTCCTCTGCCAGTTCGGTGGCGGTATTGATCATAAGACAGCCCTTAATACTGGTCTCGTCTAACATCTGGTCAACCAACCGGGAAAAGAAACAGCGAATACCCTCAAGCGGCCCATCACCCGAGGCGAGTTGCTCTTTCAGCTGCTTACTACTCCGCTCGAAATAGAGTTCCAATGCCTCAAGGAAGAGTTGTCGTTTGTTTTTAAAAGCACCGTAGAGACTACCGGGATGGAGCGACATCTGGCTCCCCAGCCGCTGTATTGACGTGCTTGCATAGCCATAGCGCCAGAAAACCCGCATGGATTTTTCCAGTACCGCTTCTCGATTGAATTCTGCAGGACGGGCCATGACTTTACTTTAGCAAGATATTGAGTGATCATTCAAATATTAATTATTGAGTGATTACTCAACAATAGGGCGATTTTCTTCCTACAAACGGAAAGGAGAGCAATATGGGACTGCAACAACAGCTTGACGAGCAAAAAAGAAGTACGATCAAAAAGGCTTCACCAGAAACCCTGAAAACCATGGGACAGGCGACCGCTGACCTGAAGGCTTCCGGGATAGAGAATCGCGCTGTGGCAAAGGGCGATCATATCCCAGACTTCGCCTTGCCAGATTCACGGGGCAACGAGGTTCGGCTGTCTGAAGCACTGAGCCGTGGACCTGTGGTACTGAGTATCTATCGAGGAGGCTGGTGCCCCTATTGCAACCTGGAAATTCGCGCCTTGACGGCGATTCTGCCAGAGATAAAAGCCTTGAACGCCAGCTTGATCGCCATGGCACCCGAACTGCCTGAAAAAGTACAGGAGATGGAAGAGCGTCACACACCGGGTTTCACTATTCTGAGCGATGCAGGTAACCGGGTTTCACGTCAACTGGGACTGGTCTTCTCTCTGCCCGAGTCAATCCGTACAATCTATGCCGGCTTTGGCATTGATCTGCCTGCCTATAATGGCGATGAAAAGTTTGAGCTACCACTACCTGCCACCTACGTGATCAGCCAAAACGGAGAAATCAGCTACAGTTTTGTTGATGCTGACTATACCCGTCGCTTAGAACCTGAAGCGATTATTCAGGCATTAAACGGGCTGACCAACTGATAGCTGAACTAACGGAACATGCACTACGGCTTTAGGGTGGAGTGGCGAGCATAGTACGGTCTCGCCCCTGCTCTTTTGCTTGGTACAACGCCATATCGGCCGTATCCAGAAGTTCCGTTGCTGAGTTGGCATGGGGATAATCCGCTATACCGACACTCAGTGTGGCAGAAAATATTTTATTGTTAGCTGTAAAGGGCGTCTTGGCAAACGCCACCCTGACCTCATCAAGTACCAACTGCGCATCACCAATGGTGGTATCAGGCAGAACAACCAAAAACTCCTCACCCCCATAACGCCCAACAATATCACTTCCGCGCAGACGCTCTCGCAACAATCGAGAAAAACTAACCAGAACCTTGTCCCCGGTACTATGTCCATAGTTATCATTGATGCGCTTGAAATGATCGATATCGATCATCGCCACACTCAGCGGGCTCTCCTGGCGCTTGGCCAGAGTAAAGCTATTGCTCAAACGCTCCATAATCACGGCATGATTGAAAAGACCGGTCAAACTATCTCTGACCATCATCCAGCGCAGCGTTCTTGCCCGCCATGCGCGAACCTTTACTGCGGAGACCAGTTCCTTGGGACGAATCGGTTTGGTTAGAAAATCATCCGCTCCCGTTTGTAGTGCCTCAAGCTGTCGTCCCCGCTCTGTTTCTACCGACAGAAAAAGAATAGGCACGCTGACATAATTGTCCATTTGCCTAACGATCTTAGCGAGTTCAATACCACTGCATTGTGGCATGTAGATATCAAACAGAAGGAGTTCCGGATTAAACTCAGCCAGTTGATCCAGGATCTCCGTCGGATCATAGATTGTGCGTGTCGTAATGCCGGCCTGATTCAGCACGATAGATGCGTATTCCGCCTGATTCTGATCATCATCAACAATTAATACCCGAAACGGAGCGGTCTCCTCCTGTGGCCGAAAAGAGTCAACCAAATTAAGAACCGATGAGGCCTCAACCGGCTTAACCAGGAATCCTTCCATACCTTCACGCACAGCCGTTAATCGGGTTTTAAAGTCTGCTGTATCGGCTAGCATGACCATTGGCGGCAATTGAATAACCGACGTTAAATCAAGACCATGAAAGTCATTACCCGCTGATATGGGATTAAACAGAATAACTGAAGGCATTTGTTCATTAACGGCCTTGACTAAAGTCTGGCGGGTATCAAACTGACAAACATGCGCCCCCAGATTCTGCAGATTTTCAATCAGTGTATCCATTCCATTATCTGATTCACTGTAAAGATATATCAGTTTCGAGGGGGCATGCAGTGAACTCGGCAGCTCAGGAAAATAGGTGGGAGCAGGAGCTATCTCTTCTTTAGCATCATCGCTTGGGTTCATACAAAGCTCTATTAATAGCTTTACCGGCCCTTCAAGCGTGGTGCGCTCGGTTGCAGTTAATCCCGTCTTCCGCTCTTTCAGTGCAACCCGGAGTGGATCCGTAACCTCACGCGCTACATCAGTAATCCGACTAAAGCCAAATGTTCCACCTGCTCCCGCCAAATTATGGGTTAATCGATATAGCGCCTCTAATGCCACCAGGTCATGGGAATCTTTTTTTATCGCAGACCATTGTCTGGTAATCTCAACACCCTTCTCAGGCAATTGCATTTTAAAGGCCTGAGAGACAGCCTTGAGCTGTTCGATGATGGAGATATCATCAACCATGTGCGTCGCCGCTATTTATGTCCATCCACCTTCTCCTGCACTTCCTGTTCAAAGGTCTCCGTTACCGGTTTGCTGATGTAACTGTCACAACCGGATTTGATTGCTGCCTCACTCTCTTTACTCATTACCGAAGCGGTCACAGCCACAATCAAGCCGGTATATCCCGCATCACGTAATGCCTGTGTGGCCTCATGACCATCCATCACCGGCATGTGCATATCCATCAATACAATATCGTAAGAGGATGCCAGGGCCATCTCCATACCGACCTTGCCATTCTCTGCCAAGTCAACCTGATGGCCTTTCATCTGAAGACGCAGACTGAGCATGCGGCTGATCATCGGATCATCCTCCACCAACAGTATATTTGCCACTACTCGACTCCTCCACTGACAGGAATAGTAAAACTAAAACGACTTCCTTCGCCCAAGCGGCTTGTCACCATGATTTTTCCACCGTGCAACTCAACCAGTTGCCTGGTAATCGCCAATCCAAGGCCAGAACCACCTCGACTACGCGTGCTGGAACTGTCAATCTGCCTGAACTTCTCAAAGACCACTGCCAAATCATCCTCAGCAATTCCGCTTCCGGTATCAACTACGGCTATCTCCACAAAACCAGGCATCTCCTTTGTCTCAACAGTGATAGACCCTTGCTGGGTGAACTTTATCGCGTTGCCAATAAGATTGATCAGAATCTGCTGCAAACGAAACGGATCAGCATACATTTGCAGCTCTTTGGCATTGTTATATAGTTCAATACCCTTTTGTTCAGCCGACTTCCAAAGTTTAGCAAGAACTGAAGCCACCGCATCACTTGCAACAACGGACTCCTGTATAAGTGTCATACTCCCTGACTCGATCTTGGATAGATCCAGCAGGTCATTAATCAAAGTGAGCAGGTGCTGTCCAGAAGCATCGATATCGGTTGCTATTTCAGCTATGAGGTCAGGCGGAGGCAGTGCATCGGCCTTTTTAAGAATCGGCAGGTAGCCAAGAATAACCGTCAAGGGTGTACGCAGCTCATGACTCATCATATTGAGAAATTCGGACTTCTGCCTGTTAGCCCGTTCCGCACTGTTCTTAGCCTTGATCAGCGCCTGCTCCGCCTCCTTTTGCAAGGTAATATCCTGTACGGTACCAACATAGATAGGATCACTATCAACTCTGGCCTCACCCACTGCCAGCAACATGGGGAACACCGAGCCATCTTTACGCCGACCACTTACCTCTCGACCAATACCAATAATTTTTGCGTCGCTCGTCTGCTGATAATTGTGCAAATAGCCATCATGCTCCGAGTGGTAGGGCTCTGGCATGAGCATCTTCACATTATTCCCGACCACATCATGACTAGCGTAGCCGAAGATCTTCTCTGCAGCAGGATTAAAGCGCTGTACCGTTCCGTATTTATCAATAGTGATTACAGCGGTGACTGCCGAGTCCACAATGGTATTAGTGGTTCGCTCACTCAGCTCCAACGCCTGGGTGCGCTGCTCCACCAGGTAGCTCACTTTTGCTTCACGATAGCGCAGTACTCTGACGTACTGTGTCAGCAACAGACTCAACAGCAGGCCGGCGATCAGAACAACCCAAGGCCCGACAATGATCTCTCGGTTTATGTAGTCGGGGGAAGGCATTACACTAACGGTCCAGTTCCGGCCCGCAACAGCAAGCTGCGCTGTATGTACCCGCGCACCTTTGGTAAAGCCACCATCAGTAGTTGAAAACAGTAACTGTGGACTCTCAGCAACTGTGCTATCCCAAATCTTCATACGAAATTCAGAAGAGTCGATATGGGCCAACTTGAAAACCTGCCTGATTATTCGTGCAATACGGTAGACACCCAGAGTAAAACCAAGCAGTTGCCCTGATTCATCCTGCTTAAACAGCGGTGCCGCTATGAGGATACCCAAGTCACCCTGGATCAACTGAATACCCGATGTAGCCCGCACTTCACCACTGGCAGCCGATTGCTGCATCAATGCCAAACGCTCAGGATTAGATGCAAGATCAAATCCTATGACAATCTCATTTCCGGTCAGTGGCTCAACATAATAGACAGGATAGTAGTTATCACGCTTATCTGCGGCCACCATCGTACCGGCACGAGAGCCTTGGGTGATTACATAATTATCCAAGCCATCACTGCGTGCCTGCCGTTCATGGCTCTCCCGTTCATGGGCAGCAATTCTCGGCGCCCATTCCAACGCATGAATCGTATCGTATCTCGCCAACCTCGAGAGTGTATAGATTCTGAACTCTTCACGATCGACGTGCTGGGATGACTGGAATAGAGAATTCAGTCCAAGCAGTACCTCAATATTGATTGACAGCTCTTTATTCAGGGTCGCAACTATGCCGTCCACCCGATGCTGAAAAAGAAGTTGCTGTGCGCGCTTCTCCCACGTTATGGAGAGATAGAACGCCAGCAACGTGAGTCCCATCCCACTCGTGAGAATGAGCCAAAGCACCCATACCGGTTGCCGTCTTTTTACTGTGTATTGTTGATAGCTCACTGAATCGCTATAAAAGGCTCAAAACCTGAAACAACCATCGCACCTATTTCTGTTCCAGGTACCGCACGACTGTAGAAGTAACCCTGTACCAAACTGCAGCCTAATGACCGTAAAAATTTAAGCTGCTCCACATCCTCAACCCCTTCTGCAATTGTCTCGAGTTGTAGGCCATCACTCATCCTGATAATGGCCTCCAGCATCACGGCGCCTTGATCGCTGGATTGGCTCTGTACAATAAAGGAACGATCAATCTTCAGTGTATCAAAGGGATAGCGCTGTAAACTGGAAAGGGCTGAGTAACCGGTACCGAAATCGTCTAATGAGAGTTTTATTCCAAGCTTTTTCAGCTCAGTCAATTTATTAATTGCCGTCTCACCCTGTTCCATCGCCACACTCTCGGTGACTTCCAGCATCAGTGTATCGGGCCGCATGCCTGTCTCTTCAAGCACATCCCGAACTACAGTGACAAAATCCGGGTCCCTGAACTGTCTTGCAGAAACGTTCACGGCAACATGGTGGGGGGCGGAGCCCGCCAACACCCAGCGACCAAACTGTTCACAGGCCTCACGCAGTATCCATTTACCGATTGCTATGATTTGCCCAGACTCTTCCGCGATCGGGATAAACTGTACCGGAAATATTTCACCCATTCCCTGTGGATACCAACGAATCAGTGCCTCACAACCCCGCACCTTGCCACTGACGACGTCAATCTGCGGTTGGTAGTGCAGCTGCAGTTCATTGCGCTCTATAGAGGTGCGTAACCCCTGCTCAATGCTTCGTGCTTGCAGCACATTGTCATACATCGTCTTATCAAAAAACCGATAGTTGTTCTTACCTGCCCGCTTGGCATGATGCAGGGCATTATCAACACTTTTCAACAAATCAAAGACATCTTCACCATCCCCCGGATAGACGCTGATGCCAATACTAACAGTTAGCTGTACCGATTTACCCTCGGCATGAAAAGGCACCGACAGGATATCCAGCAGGGTCTGAGCCAATTCAGTTATCGGGATTTCACCAGCACCCTCTTCAACTGACAGGGCAAAGATATCACCCCCAAAACGGGCAAGCCTCTCCTCATTCTGAACCAGCTCCGACATCCGTTTGGCAAATTCCGTCAATAGCTGATCACCAAAGGCGTGGCCAGAGACTTCATTGATGGTATTGAAATTGTCGATATCCACCATCATCAATGCCAGAGACTGATTCGCCACCCTGGCACGTTCGATTGACAACGCCACCCGATCCTGAAACAGGTTTCGATTAGCCAGGCCGGTAAGTGAATCAAACAGCGTGAGGTAATTGAGCTGCTCCTGCATCAACTTACTGCTACTCACATCCGTGAATATCCCAACATAGTTAGTTGGATTACCATTCTCATCTCTGACGGCGGTAATATTCAGTAGTTCAGGGTAAATCTCGCCATTTTTTTTGCGGTTCCATAGCTCCCCTGACCAGCTCCCCGTTTCGAGCAGTGTCTGCCAGAGTTGTCGGTAGAAATCTTCATCATGATAACCGGATGAAAGAATATTGGGATTTCGTCCAATCACCTCTTCACGGCAATAGCCGGTAATATCGAGATAGGCATCGTTAACACGCAAAATACGCGGCTGCAGATCGGTTATCAGAATGCCCTCAGAACTGGATTTGAATACCTGTGCAACCAGATTCAACTCTTCCTGCATCGCTGTGCGTTCTGAGACATCCTGCAACAGCAGAACAGCCCCTCCCTCGGCCTCGGTTGTATCAGGGACTTCACTGATACGCAGACTGACAGGAATGCACTGGTGCGCCTCACAGCGCATGATCAGATCCTGCTCAATCTGCAGCGACTCTC
>JAPHUE010000040.1 GCA_026196795.1 Sedimenticola sp. | reverse complement strand
TCGGAGCGCCAGCATGTTGGGAGAAGAACAAGTCAAACCTTCCGACTCCTCTGTGGAGTCAGGACCCTCTGAGGCGTTTATCGCCTACTGTAATGCCGAGTTTGATCGCAGAAGAAACAGCGGCGAGCCCTTTGATGAGGTGGCCTATCGTGAAGCGATGGAGCTGACACTGCACAAGATACGCGCATTGGAAGAGGAGGGCTACGCATGATCATTACGGATCTCAGGGCGGAAAACTTCCTCAAATACAGCCATCTCGAACTGACCGATCTACCCAGTGAAGGGATCATTGCGATCGATGGAGCCAATGAGTCTGGTAAGAGCTCCATTGGCGAAGTGATCTGTTTTGCTCTGTTTGGGCGGACCTTCTCTCTTGGAAATCAAGAGTTACAAAAGCTGATTCGGTGGGGCGAGCCAACCTGTCGTATCACGTTGCGTTTTCGAATTAATGATCAATCCCATTATAAAATCACACGCATGCTGGATCGTGATGGCAATCATGGGGTTCAGCTGGCCAGGGTAGGGGAGGAGGCCAATCCGTTTGCCCGTGGTGTGGTCGAAGTTGATGAGGCGATCTACGACCTGCTGGGCTATGGCTATGATGAATTCATAGAGTCTTACTATCTGGCCCAGCGCGAAATCATTGCCCCACAACCGCACAGTCAGGCAGTTAAGAGTATGGCCGGGCTCTCAACATTGGAATATGTGGCCTTTGAACATGAGCAGGAAATTGAACAAGAGCGGCAAGCAATCACACAGGTAGAGCGTGAGATTGCTGAGGTTGATGATGAGCTTAAAGTGTTGGATCTTGATCCCCAGGCTCTACCTTTGTTGGAGTCAGATCAGCAGGCGCTGCAGGCCAATGAGTCATTGTTGAGTGAAAAAGCTAATACCCTTGCTTCGGCTTTCAGTGATTACCGTGTCATGTTGCCGCAAAAATTTGCAGCCAGAAAGGCTCAGGGGCGCGCCCGTTTTTTCCGGTTTATATTTTTTGTCACGGGTTTGATTTCTGCAATTTGCTGGGGGTTATTGGCGCGACTGCCCGAGAACGAATATAGCCAGCGTGTGGCTGAGTTGATCAAGTCCGCTTACCCAGCTTGGAGTGATCAGCATCTTCCCTGGTTGCTCTATGCAGCCGGACTGTTAGCTGTACTGTTTCTCCTCTTCTGGGTGAGGGTGGCGACAACACAGTCGAAAGTAGCCAGTCTGCTTACCCAGGGAGAGGTACTTGCGAATGCTGTGGAGAGCGCGTTAGTGCATCCAGAGCCGAGCGCTCCTGTAGTGGATGCCGAGCTGGATTCAGAGGAAGTTGCACCTCAAGCTATTTCTGAGCTTGTCCGCACTGAACATATATCAATCAGCGAGTTAGAGCCAGAAATAGAGAAAATACTTGAAGAGTTGCAATCGACTAAGGAGCAGGCTCAGCAACAGGGTATCCGTTTGGGTCTGGCCATCCAGAAAGAGCGAGGACGGGTTGCGAAGGCTGCTCAACTGGAAGAGATCAAGCGTGAATTTCTGGTCCAGGTTGCCGAGCATGATCGCCGTATTGCCTTACGTGAACGCTCGCTGGAGCTACTGGGTGGTGCCACCCGGCATCTGTCCCAGCGCTTCAATCGGGATCTAGGTGACTCCGTTAGAAAGACCTTACCGATCTTTACTGACAATAATTACGAGCACCTGCAAATAGATGATGATCTGACCGTCCGGGTCTTCTCCAGCCAGAAGCGAGACTTTATGGATCTTGAGGAGATATCCAGTGGTACCCAGCGGCAGATAATGCTGGCGGTGAGACTGGCTCTCTCTCAAGCACTGATCAAGCGTACCGAGGGTGGTCGGCAGTTCGTCTTCCTGGATGAGCCGTTTGCCTTTTTTGATCAGGAGCGGACACGCAACACGTTGAGAATGTTGCCAAAGCTGGATGAGTCAATCAGTCAAATATGGATTGTGGCGCAGGACTTCCCGGAAGGTGAGGCCTTTGGTCTTTCCCTTGCCTGTGACAAACAGCAATCTGAACTGGTCGCTGCTGGATAGGTGAAGTAAAACCGGTATACTTTAGTTAACTCTCTCTATCCGATATATGGGTTGTAATGAATGGCCGGTAACAATCAATCCTGTGCGTTCTGTCGCTTTATGCGCAGTCTTGCGTTTAGTGCTATCGGTGGGGGAATTGCGGGCTATTCAGCCCTTGCACTCGGATTGAGTCAGGATAATGCGATTGTCGCTGCTTTTTTTGGTGCACTGGGAATGGTGGTTCTGACCGGGAGAAAAAGCAATAAATCAGACTGACTCTACTGTCTTGCGGAGACCGGCACTGGGTTAAGCACCCGTTTAAGGTCAGACGGTGACAGTGCGATCAGGTAGCCCCGCTTCCCTCCGTTGATATAAATCTTATCCAGATCAAAGATAGTCTCTTCACAATAAACCGGCAGCGCTTTGCGTGTGCCAAAGGGGGATGTCCCGCCTATTTGATAGCCCGAGTGACGATCGGCTACCGCTGGTTCGCAGGGTGTGATTGTTTTTACTCCGATACAGCGCGCCAGAGTTTTAGTCGAAACCTCACAATCCCCATGCATCAGGACAACAAGTGGGCGTTTGGTTTCATCCTCCATGATAAGGGTTTTTATCACGGCATGTTCGTCAACCCCCAGTTCTCTGGATGATACGCGGGTACCGCCACCCTCTTCATAGCGATAGAGATGATCTGTAAAAGGCACCTTATGGCTCCTTAGTTGGCGTATGGCGGGGGTGATTGGTGATTTATTCTTGCTCATGTCAGGGTGCTGTCTTTCGAAACCGGGTTGAGTCTATGATAAAAGAACAGTCACCAATCATAAATAACCCATCTTTCTTGAACTGTTAACGGCTGTTGGTTTAATGCTGAACTTGCCTATTACCGCTGTTTTACCTCAGCTTGCTGAGGCGTTGAGAGATCATCCCAGCGTGGTGCTGGCTGCTCCGCCCGGTTCGGGTAAAACGACCCTGGTACCGCTCGAGTTAATCAACCAGCCCTGGCTGGAGGGTAAACAGATTCTGATGCTTGAGCCAAGAAGATTGGCCGCCCGGGCATCGGCAAGCCGTATGGCTCATCTTCTATCTGAACGCGTTGGTGAGCAAGTGGGTTACCAGGTTCGCTTTGAACGCAAGATATCCCCCAAAACACGTATTGAGGTTGTAACCGAAGGAATTCTGACGCGGCGTTTACAGGATGATCCCGAGATGGATCAGATTGGGCTGATCATTTTTGATGAGTTTCATGAAAGGAGTCTACAAGCGGATCTGGCGTTGGCGCTAACCCTGGATGTGATTAAAAATCTGCGTGATGATCTCCGTCTATTGGTGATGTCCGCTACCCTTGATACAGATGCCGTCTCAAACCTGCTTGGTGGAGCGCCGGTAATCAGTGCAGAAGGGACGAGTTACCCGGTAGAGCATCGATATCTTGACCGGACTTCTCAGGCCAGCCCTCATGAGTTACTGGTTAAGGGTGTTCAGCGGGCCGTTAGAGAGACAGACGGTGATCTCCTTGTCTTTCTCCCTGGATCTGGTGAGATCCGCCGCGCCGGGGCCGCGCTCAAACCCCTGTTGCCAGCCGATGTGTCTCTGTTCCCTCTCTACGGTGATTTAAGTCGCGAGGATCAGGATGCGGCTCTCATGCCACTGAAAAATCGGCGAAGAGTGATCCTGGCAACCTCGATTGCGGAGACCAGCCTGACCATAGAAGGCGTTACCACGGTAGTTGATTGTGGCTGGTCACGCCGTCCCCGGTTTGATCCCAATAGTGGATTAACCCGTCTGGAGACCGTGCGTGTCTCAAAGGCATCGGCCGCGCAACGTGCAGGGCGGGCAGGGCGCTTGGGGCCTGGCGTCTGTTATCGACTCTGGACCCTGGCAGAGGAGACCCGGCTCCCCCCCTTTCATCCCCCTGAAATAGAGGAAGCAGACTTGGCTCCAATGGTCCTGGAGCTGGCGCTATGGGGTGTCGCTTCACCTTCCGACTTGCAGTGGCTTGATCTGCCACCCGTCGGTGCCTATTCCCAGGCACAGGGGCTTCTACAGCAGTTGGAGGCGGTGGATGAGCATAATCGAATTACATCGGCAGGACGCCATATGGTCGGTCTGGCTCTCCATCCCAGGCTGGCGCATATGATTTTAAACGCGAATGATGAAAAAACGGTGGCACTGGATTTGGCGGGGCTGTTGAGTGAGCGGGATATTCTTCGACGCCGACCGGGAGAGCAAGGCAGAGTAGATATCGAAGAGCGGCAGCAACTGCTAAATGGGTGGCGTAGGAAAGTCTCTGATCACTCGCTTGATGTCTCGGCGTGCAGGCAGGTGGAGCGCGCTGTTCAGCAATGGCAAAGGCGACTGCCGCAACAGGAAACAATTAACGCCTATGGCACTATGCATGCTGGAGGCTTACTCTCACTGGCCTTTCCTGATCGCATCGCCAAGCGGACGGGTGGATCTGATAACCGCTATCTGCTGGCATCGGGGCGCGCGGTAAGGTTACCAGAGGGTGACCCGCTTTCACGTCATGATTATCTGGTTGTGGCGGCAATGGATGCAGGTAAGCGAGATGGACGCATCTATCTTGCAGCCGCTCTGTCACTGGATCAAATCAGAGCGATACAGGCCAGGCAGATTCAACGTGTGGCGAAGGTGACGTGGGATGCATCAAGCCGGTCGGTGGTGGCGAGAGAAGATGAGTTGCTGGGTGCACTGATTCTATCCAGTTGTGATCTGGCTGCACCTGATCAAGCGTTAATTTCACAAGCCTTGTTGAGTAGTGTGCGCCAATCGGGACTTACGTTGCTTAACTGGAATGACAGCTTGTTGCAGTGGCGTGAGCGAGTTGCGTCAGTTAGGGCATGGCAGCCGGATGTCGGATGGCCTGATCTATCTGATGTCACATTAATGGAGCAACTCGATGAATGGCTTACGCCCTGGCTAAATGGAATCACTAAGGCTGGTCAACTAAAAAAATTGGATCTGGCCGGCATACTCAATAATTTGCTCACGTGGGAACAGCAACAGTTACTGAACCGGCTGGCGCCGGTATACCTGGATATGCCCTCTGGTAGTCGTAAAAAAGTGGTTTATCACTCTAATCAACCACCGGTTCTAGCGGTGAAACTTCAAGAGCTGTTTGGATTGCTGCAGACGCCAACGGTATGCGATGGTGCAGTTCCGGTGATGTTACATCTCTTGTCGCCCGCCCAGCGTCCGATTCAGGTGACGCAGGATCTGGCGGGGTTTTGGCAGCGCACTTACACCGAAGTGCGAAAAGAGTTAAAAGGACGTTATCCTAAACACTACTGGCCAGACGATCCCTTTACTGCGGTGGCAACTTCGCGTGTTCGGCCAAAAAAATAATAATCGGAAGGCTCCTTCTATTTGGCTGTTTAGTTGCTGGATGTAATAGTTGCGTTAGTGACTAATTGTGTCAGTACGGCAGTGGTTAGCCGGCAACCGGTTGCCATGGTTCTCATTTGTGCCTGATTTTAGTCAGCATTTACTATAAAAACGCAGTTAACTTCCAGGTATTTAAATACTGGACAAAGTGTCGCTGGTTTTGTCATCGTACAGCATTGGGAATAAATATCAGTCGATTAGGGTTGGTTTGAAATAGATGAAGCAAATAATCATCAATATCTTCCCGGGATCCATTGGTTTTCTTTGTCGTATCCTTTTTTGATCCAGCGCAATAGGAATGGGTCGTGTGCTGTGTAAGTATGCTTTGGTGAACTACCGCGCAGTTATTTGATGAAAGAAACGAGGGCACTTTGGTTTTGTGATTGAAGTATGAGTTGTAGCTGATCCGAAACTCAGATAATACGTAACAGCCTGTACAGGAGATTGTAGGTTACTGATTCAGTAGGTAGGCATAGGAATTGCTAGATTGTTGCGGGATTCTTTTGCAAGATCAGCCATAGAACAGAATTAAATTGCCGTTAGTAAGCAATGCCGGAGATGGATGATCTTGTGCTGTCAGAATCCCCCTGTTTATCTTTTCATAGAAGACTAGGAGTGGGAGAAATGAAGCAGCAGAAGATGAAGTTAGCAAGTAATAGTGGGCTAAAACATGTCGATGTGGAATTTGATTCTGAGTATCATGCCGTGTGGGCCAGACTGCGTTATCCCGATCGACCTTGTATTAGCAATGGACTGATCAAAGATCTTCAGCAGGTACAATCGCTGGTCTCTTCCCGGGTAAAAAAAGCACATGAAAACGACGACCCGGAACGGTTGCGTTATCAGATACTCTGCTCTTCTGAACCAGGGGTTTTCTGTCTGGGTGGTGATCTGGATCTGTTTATTCAGCTTATTCGAGAAGGTGACAGGGCAAGATTGGCAGATTATGCCAAGGCCTGCATCGACATTCTTTATGCTTCAATTACCGGATATGGCCTACCCATTACCACAATAGCACTGGTGCAGGGAGAGACGTTGGGTGGGGGGTTTGAGGCGGCATTGGCGGCTAATGTCCTTATCGCTGAGCGTAGCTCGAAGTTTGGTTTTCCAGAAACGGTTTTTGGGATGTTTCCTGGTATGGGCGCGTTTAGTTTTCTTGCGCGTCGAATTGCCCCTGCGATGGCGAAACGGATCATTGCCAGTGGCAAGGTCTATACCGCGGATGAGCTCTATGAGCTGGGTGTGATCGATCAGGTGGTTGAAGATGGAAAAGGTGTTTCTGCTGTTCATGAGTTTATTCGTCACCAGCAGGTAAGAAGTGCAGGTTTCGAAGGGCTTGAGAAGGTGATGGAGCAGTTTAATCCACTTTCGTATAAAGAGTTGATGGATGTCGTCAATATCTGGGTTGATACTGCTATGCAACTGTCGGGTAAGAATTTACGGTTGATGGAGTATTTGGTTAATGCCCAGAATAAGCGCTGGTCTGATACCAAAGCCACTGAGGATAATTTTCAACTGATCAATAGCGCGTAAAGTCATTCAGTACACATAGGATTAGGATCCTTCTCAGGGTTCAGCAGGCAGCTGTTGATTATGGATTAGCTTTGACAGCTCTTCGATTCCCTGGTTGAAGGCGGACTGAAGGTTGTTTATCTGCTTCACTCCCTGGTCCGCTAAATGTGCTTGTGAAATTTGTTCGGCAGTGAGTGCTTCAGCTTGTAGTTGTATGAGTCCGAGGTTGGCTGCTGATCCTTTTAATGCGTGAGCGTGCGCGCTGAACTGTTCTGGATTGTTTTCTGCTATGGCCTCAGACATTAAGTTGATTAATTGAGTGCCATCCTGCGTCATTTTTTCGAGCAGCCGGACAAGGAAGTCTTGGTTTGGAGCGAGAGCGATTAATTCGTCGATAGTATCGCGATTTAGAACCGTTTCACCTTTGTCACTAACAGTGGTTAAGCTCAACTCTTCTGGCGGAATGCTTTCAGGCGAATCATTAACAGCGGCTTGTATAACCTTGTAGAGCTTCTGTGCAGATACCGGTTTTGTTAAGAACCATTTTATCCCTGCTTCTTCGCACTCTTTTCGACTTTCAATCGTTGCATTAGCTGTCAGAATAACAAACGGTATGGTGTTATCTGGATGGGCGAACTGATAGATTTTGAAGGCCTCCAGTCCACCAAGCTGCGGCATCTGCATATCGACAATCACCAGATCATAGTGTCGTGTTTCCAATGCATCCAGTAACTCTTGACCATCCTCGACTTGTTGATGTGTATGCCCTGCTTGCTCCAGCATTCTTCCAAGTACCAATCGGTTAATGGCATTATCTTCAGCCATCAATATTTCAAGAGGCTGCTGCGCAGCTTCTATCCCTTTCAAGTAATTACTTTCTGTCTCGATGGTATTGTGTGCTTCAAGGTCAATTGCCTGTGCTGCATGCAGAATATTGAATAAATGAATCTTGTCAGCCGGGTCAGCGAGTATATGTATACGTCGTAGTAAAGCTGTTGGTATGGCCTGTTCGATCGCAGTCTTATTATTGCTGATCAGCAGTAAAGACGTGTCATGATAAAGCCTGTCCTGCAGTACCTCTTCTATAAGGAATGCCATGGCTGCACTGTAAGGCAGATTCTCTATCAGGAGGAGGTGGTAGGGGCGAGATTCCCTTGCTGCCAGCTTGAGTTGCATGAGTGCATTATCAGGAGTAGTGGTATCTGATAATTCTACGCCCCAGCCATGAAGAGAATGTACGGCATTGCTCTGATCGGTTTCTTGTCTCGACGCAATTCGTAATACGCGACATGTTTGCATTAACTGCAGCTCACTCTCTGAGACAATCTTATCCTGTGCATCAAAGGAGAGATCGAACCAAAAGGTGCTGCCCTTGCCAAGTTCACTTTTGAGACCAATGCTTCCGCCCATTAATTCGACGAGTTGCTTGGCAATGGTTGTGCCTAGCCCGGTTCCACCAAACCGTCTTGTTGTGCTGCCATCAGCCTGGGTGAATTTCTCAAAGATTTTTGACTGAATCTCTTCTGGTATGCCTATGCCGCTATCGGATACTGATATACGCAGCGTGATCGAATGGGTATCACTCTTGATATTAGTGCAGCGCAGCTCGATATAGCCTGTTTCGGTAAACTTGATGGCATTGCCTATCAGGTTTATGAGTACCTGTCGCAGATGTAATGGATCACCGATCAGTCGAAAAGGAATGTCCGGGTCAATTGCGGTATAGAGTCTGACCTTTCTGCTATTTACCTGAGATGCGAGCATTTTTGTAGTGCTGTTGACCAGGGCATAGAGATTAAAAGGGGTATGTTCAATTTCAAGTTTTCCGGCCTCGATCTTGGAAATATCCAGAATATCTTCTATTAGCCGAAGCAGGGTATGACCTGATGTGTAAATAGTATCGGCGTATTCACGTTCAACCGGATTAAGTGAACAGCTTTTCAGCAGTTCACCCGTACCAATGATGCCATTTAATGGCGTGCGTATTTCATGGCTCATCCGTGCAAGAAATTCGCTCTTCGCATTACTGGCGGCCTCGGCTCGCCTACGCTCATGATGAATACGTTTGGTCAGTTTTGCGGCATAGCCAGGTAACACAATAAGTGAAACAAGCAGGCCAATGCCCAGTGGCAGATTTTCCTGCCAATAGGGCGTAATAACTATGACTATACTGAAGCCTATGACTGACAGGATGCCTGAGAGATAGAGATAGTTCTCACCATAGCGGAACCCATTGCCAAATGTGATCCAGAGATAGACAGCATACCAGGGTGCGCCAAGGGCACCCGTTAGTGCAAGGCCAAAGCTGAAGGCGCAGACGTCTGCAAAAATACCAATAATTCGCCGCAGTGGTGATTTATCAGGTTCTATGAGAATAGCGATGAACAGGCCTGATGAGAGTGCAATGAATAAAGAAATAAACGTTAGTACAAAATACCAATCATTGAGTGCATTGTAATTTGATGGGCCAGAAGCAAGTACATAGATAAGCAGAACAACCTGAATAATGATTCGCACGGCCGCTTGTTCATGTTCACTGTCCGGGCGAGATCGTAATATTTGGGCGAGTTCGCAGTATTTTCTTTCGACGGATCGGCAGAGCAAAATAGGATTGCTATTCATATTTGAGTGATGATACAGTGGATTAGAATGTTTGTGACAGCAAATCCATACAATTTCGAAGTATAAATGGAAGCATATATCATGAGTTCGGACATTGAAACTATAGTAAAAAAAGCCATTGCCAATCAAAAAATGATTGATGCAGACTCCATCACACTGGAGACCTCACTGCAGGATCTGGGTGTAACATCGCTGGATGCCATTACCATTGTGTATGAAGTGGAAGAGGTCTGTGACATCGAAGTGCCGAATGATGAGCTGGAAAACCTCCGAACAGTACAGGATATTGTTTCTGGTGTTCGGGTTTTGCTGGATAATAAAACAGAGGCATGAGTCATCGTGTTGTCATTACCGGCCTTGGATCAATATCGGCCCTTGGGTTGAATACGGGTGATTTTTGGCAGGCCATAAAAAACGGGCAAAGTGGTATTGATGCCATTCAGGGTTTTGAGCCTGGTACATTGAAGATGCAATTGGGTGCGCAGGTCAAGGGGTATGATCCTTCTGCCTGGTTCTCACATAAAGATTTGCCACTACTCGATCGTTATAGCCAGTTCGCTTTGATGGCGGCAAAAGAGGCCGTCAATGATGCTTCTCTTGATGATCAAAGTCTGCCTCTGGCTGCGGCTGTGATTGGTACTGGTTGCGGTGGCAAAGAGACAGATGAGATGACCTATGATCATCTGTATAAACAGCAGAAAAGCCGGGCACATCCCTTCACGATACCGAGGGGCATGCCAAGTGCTGCTGCCAGTCAGGTGAGTATGCAGCTGGGTATTACAGGACCAGTGTTCACCGTTTCGAGCGCCTGTTCGTCTGCCAATCATGCTATTGCCCAAGCGGCATTGATGATACGTGCCGGTATCGTCGATGTCGCTATTGCCGGTGGTACGGATGCACCCTTTACATTCGGTCTGCTTAAATCTTGGGAGGCATTGCGTGTTGTCTCTTCCGATAATTGCAGACCCTTTTCTGAGGATAGAAGCGGATTGGTTCTGGGTGAAGGGGCTGGCATGGTTGTGCTGGAATCCGAACAACATGCAATAGATCGTTCAGCACGCATCTACGCCGTATTGGCGGGATCGGGCATGTCTTCTGATGCAGGACATATTACTGACCCCTCGGCGCAAGGTGCGGCACGTGCTATGCACGCCGCACTGAATGATGCGCAGATAGATCCCCATGATATCGATTATGTGAATGCACACGGAACAGGCACCCAGGCAAATGATCGTACTGAGACTGAGGCGTTGCATCTGGTGTTTCGATCACATGCAACAGAGTTAATGGTCTCATCCACCAAATCAATGCATGGGCATGCATTGGGTGCATCGGGTGGATTGGAGTTTATTGCCACAGTTTTGGCGATAAAAGAGGGGGTCGTACCCCCCACGATTAACTTTACCGCACCAGGCGAAGGGTGTGACCTGGATTATGTTGCTAACAGTGCCAGAGAAAAAACAATCAATAAGGCGCTCTCAAACTCTTTCGCCTTTGGTGGTTTAAACTCGGTTCAGGTTATTAGCCGCTTTTAGATACTTAATGAAACTATCCATGTTCACTGGCCGTATTAATACAGACTTATACGTATAAGTTTGAATGTGATTTGACCATCAGTATCAGATGTGACCTCAACTAGGACACCTGCTGCCATCGGCCATAAGCTGCCAATGGCTCATTCAGTTTGCCAGGTAGGAAGCAACTTGAAAACGAATCCGTAGATGAAAAATAATGCCCTGTCAGAACAAGTCTTAACAGGGCAGTTATTGTCTACTTAATACCTTTCAAAGTCATTTTCACGAAGCGCCAAACCATACACGTCTGAACGGC
>JAPHUE010000126.1 GCA_026196795.1 Sedimenticola sp. | reverse complement strand
TGCGGCCTTAGTTAACATTTTATACGCCATGATACCTCCTTTGGTGTTCAGGCTTTATTGTTAAAAAGAGGGTGTAGAAGCACTCTTTTTTACAATGCACTAACTCCTGGAATACGGAAGTGTCGTGCATCACTTTTTTGACATGAAGAATCGGTGCTCATGCCTGGATGTACCGAAGCTACGGGTACAATTATTTTCGCGACTCTTTGTTCAGGACTCTCTAGCAAGGAGCGCGATGACTTTTTTGTTTCTTTTCTTTTTGGCGATGTCTGCGGCGGTACGTCCGCTGTTATCTTTCTTATTGATATCCGCGCCATTAATCAGTAGTAATTTAACCAGCTGTTCATTGCGGGTTGTAGCCGCTTCCATCAGCGCAGTCACGCCTTCATTATCGGCTATATTGACATCCGCCTTGCGACGTAGCAAGAGTTCTACTGCAGTTTGGTGTCCTTGTCCGACGGCCCAGATCAGTGGTGTTGCTCCGTCAGCATCACGGGCGTTGACATCGGCACCTCTTGTTAGCAGTACGTCCATAACCTTGGTGTGTCCCTTATCAGCAGCCATGATGAGTGCCGATGTACCGTGATTGTCGCGCGCTTCAACATCAGCCTTGTGTTCTATTAGCATGGCCGCTGTTTCAAAATGTCCTTTTTCAGCCGCGTGTATTAGCGCGGTTTTGCCGTCTTTGTCCCCTGAATTTGGTTGTGCGCCTTTGTAGAGCAGCTGTTCAACCATATCGGTTAGCCCGTATCGGGCTGCGATGATCAGTGAATCCCATCCTGCTCTGGTGCGGGCATTAAGATCGGCGCCTCTTTCAAGCAGCATGGCCGTCAGGGCAGAGTGACCGTTCTCTGCAGCAAAAGTAAGGGCGGTGCAGCCCGCAACCGCTGTTGCATTAACGTCAGCGCCTCTGGTGAGCAGCAAAGCCGTCGTCTCGATATTATTATTCTGAATCGCCATCATCAACGCGGTTACACCAAACTGATTGCCGGTGTTAACGCTGATTCCCTCATCCAGTAGTCGCGTGACTGTGTCGATATCCCCGATACTGGCAGCCAATCGAAATTCAGCCTCTTTTGGGTTCTCGCCAGCCCATGCGGTGCTGATGAGGATAAAGCTAAACAGTATGGCGAAGACCTTTATCTGCTTCATTGATCTCTACCGTCTCTCTGGTTATACCGTGAAAAGTTCAACCTTTATTCTCTTGGTCGTCTTCGTCAGGCTCGTCCGGTTCTGTATGAGCAATGCCCTTGTGGCAGTCGATACAGGTTTGACCTTCATCAACAGCCTTAGAGTGGCGTTTACGGGCCATCCGGTCTTGCTCGCTGAGATCCATCTGATCAAAGTCATGACAACTGCGGCACTCTCTGGAGTTGCTGGCCTTCATTTTGGCCCAGACGCGGCTAGCCATATCCCACCGATGCGCTTCGTATTTCTCGGGGGTGTCAATGGTACCGAGGATTTCGTGTACCACGTCTTTGTAGGCAAGTACTTTGGCAACCATTTTAGGACCAAACTCTTTGGGTACATGACAGTCGGCGCAGGTGGCTCGAACACCCGAGGTGTTCTGATAATGTACGGTCTCTTTGTACTCCTCAAGATTGACCTTCATGGAGTGGCAGGAGGTGCAGAACTCCATCTCATTGGTCGCAGAGAGTCCCATGTTAAATAGGCCGGTAAAGAGTATGCCTGCTGAAAATACAAGCACAAGAATAAGGACGAATTTTTTCCGTGAGGTGGTCCCGCTTGTGGAACTGCTTGCCATACACTACCCTCAAAAAATTTCCATGGTGTTAAGGGGCAAAGAAACCATCGAAGAGTAGACCACAGTCAAAACTAACGAGCTTAATATTATTAAGCTGTATGTTATTTCTATTGTCTAATAATCCCCGGGTGTAACGCCTCTTTCTACATAGAATTTATCTTTATTATTCACAATGATGGTACGGGATATCATGGCTTTTTGCAAAGCAGCTAAAGGTTTTCCACTAGTTGATTTTTCTCGGTAAAAAATGCTGGAGTAAATTACTCGGTAATATTGTAACTATATGTTTATTATGGAAATCATGCCGATATTAAGGTAGAAGTTTATCGCCCATTGAATTTTGCTGTGCAGCAATCAGAAAATTAAATGGTATTTTAATGAAAAACCGCATTGTTTATTAAGCCGTTAGTTTTGCATAGAGAAGGGGCAGCTCTTTTGGTAGTTGTGATGGTTTATGAATCACCACATAACTACCCGTGCCAAACAGGTGGGGCAGATAATCGTTGGCTTTAGCGTCAATGGTGACGCAGAAGGGCTGCAGTCCCAGTTGCCTGGCCTCATGAATGGCGCGGCGGGTATCTTCGATGCCGTAACGACCCTCATATTTATCCAGATCATTCGGCTTTCCGTCAGTCAGGATCAGCAGCAGTCGACGCCCCGCAGGTCGATCTTTGAGAATGTCGCTGCTGTATCGGATAGCGGCGCCCATGCGGGTGTAATAACCCGGTTTGATGGCATCAATACGGCCTCTGATACCCCCAGAGTAGTTTTCGTCAAAGGTCTTTAGCTGGTGCACACGCACGGGATCCCGTTTGCGGGATGAAAAGCCATACATGGCAAATTGATCGCCTGTCTCAGAGAGGCTTTCAGCAAATAGATAAAGCGAGTCTCTGATAACATCGATGACACGAGTATGATTGTTGACCCAGGTGTCGGTCGACAGCGATAGATCTGCTAAAAGCAGACAGGCAAGATCACGCGCTCCAATCCGAAGGTCTTTATAAAGGCCATCGCTCGCTGAAGTGTGTCCCGCTGCTCGGTCAGTTGCGAAACGCATATACGCATCCAGGTCGATTTCGCAGCCGTCCTGTTGTGAGCGATGCCAAATGCGAGCCGGTGTAAGGTGTTGAAATTGTGCCCGTAGTTTTCGTGCTGTCTTACGCAGTGAGTCGGGCAGTTCCCGCGGCGCGGCATCGGCCGCTAGCATCGGTTGGATACGACAGTGATCGGGGATCAGCTTCTGTTTCTTGAAATCCCACTCGGGTAGCAGAATGCCTTCATTAAGAATCAGATCATCATTGGCCTCAGAAGGCAGGTCCAGATCAAAACGCAGTTTTCCAGCAGAGGCCTTGGCATCACGGCTGACGCTCAGGTTATCCATATCCTTGAGTGCGTCGGCTGCACTGTCCAGATCGTCATTCTCTTCTGAACTCCGGTCCAGGTTGGCAAATTCACCCCAGGTAAAGATATTTTCCATACGGACAGTGATAAGTCCCTTATCCTCCTCTCCAGGCTTCTTTGCGCGCTCGGACTTATGGCGCTGCATGTCCTCTATCTCTTTTATCTCACCCTCACTCCGTTTGCCTTGTTCGTCTTGTTCGCCTCCGGCACTGTCCTTTGTTGGGGTTGAGATAGGTGGGAAGGGGTGCAGCCATAGCGGAACCGGTTGAGGTGTGCGTTTGGCAATGGGCAGTTGTTCTACTGTCCCTGGTTGTCTCAATGCCTGACGTATTGCGGACTCCTGCGCCGCTTCTGCAGCGGGCAGTTTTTCGAGGGGCACACGTTCAGATATGTGGGCTTCTACCAGAGCGGTATAGCGTTTTTTGATGCCGGGGTAGTCATGCAGTGTTTTCACCGTCAGACGTTGATTCTTGTTTAACCAAGCCTCTTCTTCCTGGTGGTCGCCTACGGCCAGAGCAGCTAACCAGGTGTAGAGGTAGTGGTTCAGTTGTCGCTCTGGAAAATAGTCGATCACAGATGGAAGTCTGAGTGATTGTTCATCACGCCAAGCCAACTCTACGCGCTTATTGTTACCTGCAATGCGCTGTAACAGGCCGCGTCGCGCGCCATGCTCAGTGGCATTCGCTGCAGCGACTTCCAATCCGCCGTCTCCGCCTAACGCACGGAACATGATGCCCATGGTCAACTCAATCTCTTCCAGATGTACCGCAGCTTCGGGATAACGGGTCTCCGCCATCCGGGTAATCATTCGGTGCCAGAGTTCACCAACTTTCTCTTCCACGGTTAGGTCTCTCCCGGTTGGTGGGGGCTATCTTGAGTCTGTTGTTGCGCGGGTTGTGCGAACTTTTTGCCGTTTATTTCTCGACCTGTTACCACGGGAATGGCTTCCAAATTATCTACCCACTTTAATAGTCCAGGGCGTGTTTGCTGTGCCTGGACCTGATTGCAGGCTGATATGCATTGCGCGCACTCAGTACAGGTGAACATTTTACGCTTTATCGAGCGGGGCTTTAGTCGCATGGGGCAGACATTGTCGCAAGCATTGTTACAGTCTGAGCAGAGGTTTGCGCGCTTTCTATCAAATCCGACAACCATGCTCTTATTATTGGCCATCCAAGCAAGGCTTTGAAACAATCCTACGGCGCAACCAAATCGGCAGAAGAGATGACGGGCAAACATAAACTCGATAAAAAGTAGAAATGTACCCACTCCAAGGAAACGCATCTGGTTCCCTGTCAGCGAGGCAGTGAACAGATTGTGGTAGATCTCAAAGGGCGGCAGTAAATAGGTGAGCAGCGACAGGGACCAAAGAAAAGCAAAAAACAGCGCAGCCACTGCCGTAATTGGCCAGTAACGCTTGTCGGGTTTCTGCGTCGTGCCGTTGGGTTGTAACTCGGGCAGGGGGTTTTTCTCCCAGACGCTGGGTTTACCACTGGCGCGGTGCATCAGTTTGTTGATCGTCTCTACGACCGAGAAGTGCGGGCAGAGCCAGCCGCAATAGAGTCGACCAAAGCGCCAGGCGCTCCAGATTAGTCCGCCGCCTACCAGGGCAAGTGGGATGAAGCCTCGAACAATGAGGTTAAGTGCGGCTTCGCCGGGGCCGATCTCTCCAGCGATAAAGGCATCCAGACCGAGTGTCCAGTGCTGGCCCAAAAAGAAGAAGTGATTTTGGGTCAGATCAAACCGAAACAGATCCAACGGCGGTGCCAGGACAAATAGTGCGAAAAAGCCGGCTTGAAACCAGACGCGGTTCTTTTGCAGTTTGGTAGCTTGTGTGACGAGGTTCATGGGGTATTAGCGGCCAAACGCTATATCCACTACTTCCATGAGTGCACGAGTCGTTTCTTCATCATCTGTTAAGGGCTCTACCATGGCAGCGCGGCACGCCTCCATCGGATCATAACCGCCCAATATCAAGGTGGCGGTGTAGACTAGTAAGCGGGTCGACGCGGCCTCTTCCAGGTCATGATCTTTCAAAGCGCGCAGTGAATTAGCCAAGTTGACCAATCGCTTGGCCATCATCTCATCAATGCCGGTTTCACCAATGATGATCTCCTGTTCCAGTTCTGCCTTTGGAAAATCAAAGCGTGCTGCAACAAAGCGCTGTCGCGTACTGGGTTTCATGCCCTTGAGCAGGTTCTGGTAACCCGGGTTATAGGAGACGACCAGCATAAATTCTGGTGGTGCCTGAAGTATTTCGCCAGTACGCTCAATGGGCAGTATTCGTCTGTCATCTGTCAGAGGATGCAGTACAACGGTTGTGTCCTTGCGAGCCTCAACCACCTCATCCAGGTAACAGATGGCGCCTTCTCTAACTGCGCGCGATAAGGGACCATCGCTCCAGTAGGTTCCACTGTCTCCGATCAGATGCCGGCCTACCAGGTCAGCTGCGGTCAGGTCGTCATGACAGGCTACAGTGTAGACAGGGCGCCCTATGCGGGCCGCCATATAGTTGATAAAACGGGTTTTTCCACAACCTGTCGGACCCTTGATAAGCATTGGAAGTTGATGCTTATAGGCGTGTTCGAACAGTTCAATTTCATTACCCTGTGGTTTGTAAAACGGGGATTTTGATGTGTTTGTCTGCTCAGCGGTTGAGATGGCATTTGTCATGCGGTTAAATTCCGTTGTCAGTGAATATTAAGTAGATAGGATAAAGGCCACTGTGATCAAACTACCGGGCACAATCAACCAGACGGATACTGGCCAGCGCCAGAGGCCTCTCAGTCCGCCCAGTCCCATGAAATAGGCACCAACCAGATGGCCTTTAATCATAGCAATTCCGAGCACAAACAGGGCAATTGATAGTCCACCCAGTCCTTGTTCGCCGACATAAAATGTTACAAAAGTCAGTGCGATCAGTATGGCGAAGACCCAGGTGCAGGGACGCATGCCTAGAAACGGTTTTTTACTCATGTCAGCTCCTAACGCATTACATAGACAAGCGGGAAAAGAATCAGCCACACTAGATCGACCATGTGCCAATAGGAAGC
>JAPHUE010000149.1 GCA_026196795.1 Sedimenticola sp. | reverse complement strand
CGAATGATTGCATTAAAGGTTTTTACCTTTCCTGCATTGTCTCGAACTGACACCTCAACAGTCTCCTGCCCTACCACAACAGCGGGAATTGAAAAGGTTTCAGAGCCATCCAACCCTATAGCATCAGCGGATTCTCCAGCCTTGAACTGTAGGGGCAGTATCCCCATACCGATCAGATTAGAGCGATGGATACGCTCATAACTCTCGGCAATGGCCATCTTCACACCCAGCAACGAAGGCCCTTTTGCGGCCCAATCTCTGGACGAGCCGGTACCATACTCTTTACCTGCGATGATGATCAGGGGGGTCCGATCTTTTCGATATAACTCGGCCGCATCGAATATTGAGAGTTGCTGTTCCGTTGGAAAATGGGTGGTCCAACTCCCCTCTGTTCCAGGTGCCAACTGATTTTTCAAGCGCGTATTGGCAAACGTACCACGCATCATCACCTCATGATTACCACGCCGGGAACCGTATGAGTTGAAATCCTGTGGCGCTACCTGATGGGCTTGCAGATACTGTCCTGCCGGGCTGTCAATCGCAATGGCACCCGCAGGTGAGATATGGTCCGTTGTTATACTATCCCCCACTTTGACAAGACAACGTGCCTGTTCAATAGAACTGACCCCAGGTTGGGTACTGGCTATATCTTCAAAGAAAGTAGGCTGGCGGACATAGGTGGACTCAGGCCAGGCAAAGCGTTCACTGGCTTCTATCGGCAAATTATTCCAGATCTCATTGCCAGTGTAGACATCCTGATATTTGGATTTGAACATGGCTGCATCAATAGTATCTGACATCAGTTGTTGAATCGTTGCACTGTCGGGCCAGATCTCTGCCATTTTGACTGGCAGGTTATTCTCGTCATAACCAAGCGGATCATTGTAGAGATCGATGCCCATATTCCCGGCCAGCGCATAGGCGACAACCAGTGGGGGTGATGCGAGATAATTTGCACGCACATCCTGATGGATACGCCCCTCAAAGTTGCGATTACCTGACAACACCGATGTAGCGAGCAGTTTACCTTCATGAATGCCTTGGCTGATCTCTGCGGCCAGCGGTCCGGAATTACCAATGCAGGTGGTACAACCATAACCCACGACATAAAAACCCAATGCCTCCAGATCATCAAGCAGGCCGGTCCGCTGCAGGTAGTCTGTCACCACTTTTGATCCAGGTGCCAGACTGGTCTTGACCCAGGGTTTTGTTTTCAACCCGCGCTTTCTGGCATTTCTTGCCAATAGCCCAGCCGCAATCAGCACTGCGGGATTTGAGGTATTGGTACAACTGGTAATGGCCGCAATGACAACAGCGCCATGTTCCAGATTGAAGGTTTCACCCCGATAGGTGACTTCCACAGCACCCGTTTCACTGGGCGTGTGTCCACCCTCTTCATCAAAATCTGTCACGTTACCAGGGGTGTGACCAGGGTCTCTGAAGGCCGAAAGGACATGTTGAAAGTTTGATTGGGCTTCAGTCAGTGGGATTCTATCCTGCGGTCTTTTTGGCCCCGCTATGGAGGGAACAACCTCGGACAACTGCAGTGTCAACAACGCACTATAATCTGCCGCTGGCGTATTGGCGTCATGCCACATACCCATACGCCGCATATAACTCTCGACCCGTTTCAGCGTGTGCTCATCACGTCCCGTAAGTTTCAGGTAACGAAGGGTCTCTGCATCAACTGGAAAAAGGCCGCAGGTAGCGCCATATTCCGGGGCCATATTGGCAATGGTGGCTCGATCCGCCAGGCTCAAACTCTCAAGCCCCGGACCAAAGAACTCTACAAATTTCCCCACCACGCCGTGTTCACGTAGCTGTTCGGTAACTGTCAACACCAGGTCGGTTGCAGTGGCACCCTCGGCAAGTTTTCCTTCGAGTTTAAAACCCACCACCTGTGGAATCAGCATGGTGATCGGTTGCCCAAGCATAGCGGCCTCGGCTTCGATCCCTCCCACACCCCAACCGAGCACACCCAGCCCATTAATCATGGTAGTGTGAGAATCAGTACCCACCAGCGTGTCGAGATAAGCCTCATGAACACCGTTTATCTCTTTACTGAAGACCCCCCTGGCCAGATACTCCAGATTAACCTGGTGAACAATACCCGTGCCCGGTGGTACTACCTGAAAGTTTTCAAAGGCCGTCTGGCCCCAGCGCAGGAATCGATACCGCTCCAGGTTCCTCTCAATCTCCCTTTCAGTATTCTTGCTTAACGCATCTGCCGAACCAAAAAAGTCCACCATCACTGAATGGTCAATAACCAGTTCTACCGGTGAGAGTGGATTGATTTTTTTGGGTGATCCACCCACATCAACCATGGCATCACGCATAGCCGCAAGATCAACAATGGCAGGTACACCGGTAAAATCCTGCAATAGAACCCGGGACGGAACAAATGCAATTTCTTGTGACGGCTCAGCCTTGGCATCCCAGTTGACCAGCGAGAGAATATCATCATCAGTGACATAATCCTCATCACCATGCCGCAACAGATTTTCCAATAAAATGCGCAGAGAAAACGGGAGACGTTCGACAGGGTATTGGGACTGAAGACGGTCAAACGGATAGATAGTGTATTCTCTATTCTCGACTGCCAGTGTCGCCGTCGTTTTGTATGAAGTACTCATATCCTTACATCTCCCTTAGTCAATGAAACAGCTGATTATTCCCTTGACTGTGATTTATTTATCATCTGTTCGAGCAGAGCAAATCCACGCCATTTAAGAAGATGAAGACAGCCACCCTCTTTCACTAGACAGTATAGACAGCCTAACAAGCCCATCATCAAAGCGGTAGTAGCCGACCTGCGGAGGTCGGCAGATACCACAAAAGTTCACAATTACTGAGACTGCATCATCATTTTAGGAATAGCTTGGAGCAAACACCCCATCAACCGCTCAGACTCTTTCATGGAAAGCTCATTGCGGGGTTTGTTGGCTAATCGTTCACACTCAGCTGAACCACCGCCACGCTGTGTATTCACCTTCACATAACGTTCCCAATCGCTGACGCTCAGCGCCCGTTGCTGATTGGCGTCCGCAAGCTCATAACCAATCAGCATCTTCTTACCCGGTTGCACTTCACCTTCATGTAGTTTGAGTGTATGGAATCCATCGGCCTTGGTAGTCAGCTTTACCGTGTGAGTATCTGATAGCAGCCCGGCATCATCATACTCATGCACCTTTGCACCCTGACTGGAAAGCTGGCAGAAAAAATTACCCAGTGTACTCGCTTGTCCTGCACCCCAGAGTGGTTCCTTAGCATCACTTGAAGATATATTGGCCGCATCCAGTGTTTTATTACAGGCGATTTGGCGTATCTCTTCGGCAATCTCTGCACCGCGCAACTGAACAGCCTGATGATAGGGATTCATAACTGGCATCTGCTGTTTAATACCCGTAATTTTAACCACTGAATCCTTTAACTGTCCTAATCCCTCTTCACTATCTGGTATCGCCTGAAGCTGCTGTTTAAACGGTTCCAACATCTCGATCACAGCCTGATTAAAACGTTTCCAGAACGCCGTACTCATAGCATTTTTTCGACTCCGCTCCCCTTGCGCTCTCAACTCTTTGCCCATGACGACCCCCTCGTCCCAGAGTTTGCCCAGGTCAGCGGGTTCATTCACTTTATAATCACGAAGCTTTTCAATCATCGATGCCATCAGCTTTGCACTCTTCTCATCCTGCGCCTGTTTCAGCTCCAGCTCGACAGCACTTCGTTTGGTTGCCACCTGTTCGTTATAGGCCTTGGCTTTTTCCGGCTCGGCCAGGGCAACCGCTTGCAGCTTCGACAACTCATCAAGTCGAGTTAATCCTGTCGCGGTCGCTGGAACTGTTTGTAACTCCTTAAGGGCTAAGTCAAGTGCCACATTAGCTTCTTCTTGTGCTGCCAGTTGAGCCTTTTCTATTACCTGCTTCTGCTCATTCAAGCGACTGGAATAGTTTTCAATATCAGTGCTCGCCAGATAGCGTTGTGAATGAATCAGATCAATCAACGGTTGCTGTTTATCTCGTGACATACCACGCAGCCTGGGCCTGATCTCCTTTCCCTGTAATGCCTCCTCCGCCAAGCTAATCAGATTAAGCGTATCGGTATTTGCTTCACCCCCAATCAGTGCGGCAATAGCGGCATCACTCTTAGTTCGCGCCTGGATCAGACCCGCCAATGGCCTTTGTGCACTGCCCACTTGTTTTGTCGCCTGCTGTAATTGTCCTCGTGCCGTCCTATCCCGTCGTTTTGACGCAGCCTTACTACAACCTCGCATGACCAGGTTGAATTCGCTGAAATCTTCCCGGGTCCAGTCAAAAATAGAACGACCAAACAACGGCACCAATCGCGCATCGGTGGCAAGGGCATTCAATTCAAAACCTGGGGAAACTTTTATTCCTGAAGCAGACTGCCCCGAAGCCGCCCAGGCTTCCAATTGGCTGCAATCGGGTTTGTCCAGGGCAGAAACAAGAGGGGCGTAAATCAGTATTAAGGAAATGACTAAACATTTATCTCTGTACATCGTAACTACCTCCGTGTCGTTCTCTTTGTATAGTGAAAACTGACAGTAAACTACGACTGCAAGTGTGGTTAAGTTTAGCAGCTCTCTAATTTCAAGTAAGCCTGTACCCCGATAGTGTAAAAAGACGCTGGACAATCGATTCAAAGCACCCTACATTGCGCCTCTTTTTAGCGGCTGGTCGGCTTGACTAGATAAAAACTCGGGCTTTTACCAAGCAAGTGCTAAGATAGCCTTACAGACCAGCAAAAACGATGAATAACTCATGTCTGACAATACGGTACTGACTCTGGGCTGGAGGGAATGGCTGGTACTGCCTGAGCTGGGGATCACCCGCATCAAGGCAAAAGTCGATACCGGCGCCCGCACCTCTGCTCTCCATGCCTTTTTTATTGAACCTTTTCGTGAGGGCAAACGGGATCGAGTTCGATTTGGTGTGCACCCACTACAGAAGAATCGTGAAACCGAGGTCATTTGCCAGGCCGATCTCCTTGATCAACGCATGGTAACGGACTCGGGGGGGCATCGTGAAAATCGCTACGTGATAGAGACTGAGGCCATGATCGGTGACATCAGTAAACGAATAGAACTCACACTGACTGATCGAGACACCATGCTGTTTCGCATGCTACTGGGACGCACTGCCCTGCGGGGCGATTTTCTCGTCGATGCTGCGCGTTCTTACCAGACTGGATTGAACAACGATTAATATTGGACACCCAGGAAAATAAAATGAAGATCGCCATACTTTCACGTAACGCAAAACTCTACTCAACCCGCCGTCTTGTTGAGGCCGCCAAAGAGCGCGGCCATGAAGTTCGGGTAATTGATCCATTGCGATGTTACATGAACATTACCTCCCATCGTCCCTCCATCCATTATAGAGGCGAGATTCTGGATGATTTTGACGCGGTCATTCCGCGTATTGGCGCATCAATCACTTTTTATGGCACCGCAGTACTTCGTCAGTTTGAGATGATGGGCGTCTATCCACTTAATGAATCCGTTGCCCTCACCCGCTCCCGGGACAAGCTACGTTCTGCCCAGCTACTGGCGCGCAAAGGCATCGGTCTGCCAGTGACTGGATTTGCCCACTCACCCGATGACATCAGCGATCTGATGGGCCAGGTCGGGGGCGCCCCTGTTGTCATTAAATTGCTTGAAGGCACACAAGGCATTGGCGTGGTATTGGCTGAAACAGATAAAGCCGCGGAGAGCGTCATTCAGGCCTTTATGGGTCTTAAGGCGAACATCATGGTCCAGGAGTTCATCGGAGAGGCAAAAGGCGCTGACTTACGCTGCCTGGTTATCGGTGACAAGGTGGTCGCCTCCATGAAACGTCAGGCTAGAGAGGGTGAGTTTCGCTCAAACCTGCACCGTGGTGGCTCAGCAGCCCTGGTCAGAATTACTCCGGAAGAGCGCTCAACCGCTGCACGAGCGGCCCGGGTAATGGGATTGAATGTCTGTGGTGTGGATCTGTTACGTTCCAATCATGGCCCGGTCGTGATGGAAGTTAACTCTTCGCCTGGACTGGAAGGCATCGAGAGCGCAACTAATAAAGATATTGCCAGCACCATTATCGAGTTTATTGAGAAAAATGGCGGACCGAATAAAACCAAGACCCGCGGCAAAGGCTGACCGATGTTCAAGCCACTGCTTATTGGTAAAAACGAAGTCCAGCCAGGTCAGAACCTGACTATTGACCTGCCAATAGCCGAGCTCTACACCCATACACCGATGACCATGCCGGGGCATGTTATTCGGGGG
>JAPHUE010000238.1 GCA_026196795.1 Sedimenticola sp. | reverse complement strand
TCCAAAAATTCACGTGTTACTCGCTATCCTGTTTTTGTAGAGAGGATTCAATACTGAAAATATCTATGTCAGTGCGTGAGGTAGTACTGCTCTTGCATCCATGCGGCATTATTGAAGCCGCTTATAGTTTTGGAACAGTGCTCTGGATCTTCATTAGGAAGAAATTATCCAGTCGATCTTTTGTAATGGCGTGAGTTTACTCTGCTTTAGATGACTTATCCACAGCTTGTTCACATCAGTTGGTTGAGTTTGTTAAAAATCTGGAGCATATTATTAGATAATGGTAACTCTATGTTTTAATTATATTAATAATAATTCCAAGGGAGCATATCAGGCGTTTGATCGATTAAAATTACCTACCTGATAGAGCGGTTAATCTACCCACTTATTGTCGCGGCTAAATCCGCAGTTTAAGAGATATCCAAAAGGCGGTTCTTTGTTGACAGCAACCCCACGCACATCGTACCATACGCGCCCTTTTATCAGGGGCTTTTAATACTCCATTTGGCGTATTGTTAAAGCTTTAATAACCAATTTACCCGGTATCTAGTCATGAAAAGAACCTTTCAGCCCAGCAACCTGAAGCGTGCACGTACGCATGGTTTCCGTGCCCGTATGGCGACGCGCAATGGTCGTAAGGTCATTGGTGCTCGTCGTTACAAGGGTCGTGCTCGTCTCGCTCCTTAAACTTTATTAAAACGATCTGCTTTGCCCAATAGCAAAGCAAGTTTTGGTCGGGATCTGCGGTTGCTTAAACCGGCAGAGTTCAAGCAGGTCTTTCAGAAGTCCCGCAGATCATCAGATCGAAATTTTACCGTGCTGTTTCTGGCCAATGGCAAAACCCATGCTCGGCTGGGGACAGCCATAGCAAAAAAGATCCTGAAAAGAGCCGTTGACAGAAACCTGGTTAAACGGATTGTCAGAGAGAGTTTTCGACTCAGACAGCAGGAGTTGGCGGGTCTGGATTTCGTTGTTTTGTGTGGACGGGGTGTCAAGCTGGACAACAAGCAACAGTTGCGTGACTCCCTCGAGTTACATTGGAAACGTGCGACTCAGACAGAGCCAGCCGACAGGAGTTGAGATCAAAAAGTCTCCGCTTAACAGGCTTTTCAGTTCATAATACTGCTTTTGCCAAATCGGCAGATATAAATTCCGAATCCCAGTTTGAGAGAATCCATGGATAACCTTCGCCTGATACTATTCTTTTCATTGGCTTTCATCTTAATGATGATTTGGCAGGCATGGGAAGAGGACTATGGTCCCAAACCTCAGGCAGCGGCAACCAACATTTCTCAGCCCGCAGGCAGTAGTGAAACAGCGAGTGCCGTTCCATCTGCAGCCGTTCCTGGTACACAAACGGATTCCACGGCCGTACCTGTCATCTCGTCCTCCTCTGCCGTACCACAATCAACACCAGCCCTGCAGACTTCTGTAGCCTCGGTTTCGGTGAAGACAGACCTTTATACGATGGAGATTGGCACCGTAGGTGGCAATATCCGTAAAGTGTTTCTGAATGACTACCCGGCCAGCTTGGGAGACAAAGAGAACAGTTTCCAGTTGATGAAACCGGATGTCCCAGATCTCTTTATTGCCCAGTCCGGATTGATTGGTGGCGAAGGAAGCAGTGCGCCAAGTCACGAAACGCCCTATCAGGCGAGTGCTGACAGTTTTGAAATGGCCGAGGGTACAGATCAGCTGCAGGTTGATCTGTTCTGGACCAGCCCGGAGGGTGTGAAGGTGACCAAGCGCTTTACCTACAAGCGCGGCACCTACCTGGTGACGGTTGAGCATCTGGTAGAAAATAGTTCTGGCAAACAGTGGGTTGGTCGTGAATACCGCCAGTTAATGCGCACACCACCAGAGAATGAGAGTGCCTCATCGAAGCTGATCTACACCTACACCGGTGGTGCGATCTATAGCGAAGAGAATAAATACGAAAAGATCGATTTCGACGACATGCAGGAGTCGAAGCTGGAGCGTCCGGTCAAAGGGGGTTGGGTTGCCATGCTGCAGCACTATTTCCTGGGCGCCTGGATTCCACCTGAAGATCAGCAAGGGACCTTCTACACCAATGCCTTGCCGGGGAATCGTTTTGTATTGGGTGCATATACGCCTTCGGTATCGGTCGCTGATGGTGCTACCCACAGTTTTAAAACTGGTTTTGTTGCCAGTCCGAAACTGCAGGATGAGCTAAAAGCCATATCATTAGGCCTAGATCTGAGTGTCGACTACGGCTGGCTGACAGTGATTGCCCAACCGATCTTCTGGTTGCTGAAGCAGATTCAATCGGTTGTCAGTAACTGGGGCTGGTCTATTATTCTGCTGACCCTGATGATCAAGTTGGTCTTCTATAAGCTATCCGAGGCCAGCTATAAATCGATGGCCAATATGCGTCGGATGACGCCACGTATCCAGGCCCTGAAAGAGCGTTTTGGCGAGGATAAAACCCGCCTCAATGCGGCGATGATGGAGCTCTACAAAAAAGAGAAAATCAATCCGCTGGGTGGTTGTTTACCTATTCTGGTTCAGATTCCCGTATTCATCTCCCTCTACTGGGTATTACTGGAAAGTGTGGAGATGCGTCAGGCTCCCTTTATCTTCTGGATTGAGGATCTGGCGACTAAAGACCCCTACTTCGTCTTGCCGCTGATCATGGGTATCTCGATGTTTATTCAGCAGAAGCTGAATCCGGCCCCACCTGATCCCATGCAGGCCAAGATAATGATGGCGCTGCCGTTTGTATTTACGATCTTCTTCGCCTTCTTCCCATCGGGGCTGGTACTCTACTGGGTGACTAATAACGTGCTCTCCATTGCCCAGCAGTGGTATATCACCCGCCAAATAGAGAATGCCGCCGCTAAGGCCTGAGGTGTCTGAGCCTGTGGATACACAGGAAACCATTGCTGCTATAGCCACCCCGCCCGGAATGGGCGGGGTCGGTGTCATCCGAATTTCCGGCAGCCTGGCTACTCAGATAGCCGAGCAGATAACCGGAAAAATACCCCCACCCCGCTACGCCCAGTTTTCCCGTTTCCGCAATCAGGATGGCCTGGTTTTGGATGAAGGGCTGGTGCTGTTTTTCCCCGGGCCCCACTCTTTTACCGGTGAAGATGTCCTTGAGTTACAGGGCCATGGTGGGCCTGTGGTGCTGGATTTGTTACTGCAACAGATTTTGGACTGCGGGGTTCGCCTTGCTCACCCCGGTGAGTTCAGTCAGCGTGCCTTTATCAATGGCAAACTCGATCTGGCTCAGGCCGAGGCGATTGCTGATCTGATCGAAAGTGGTACGGCGACAGCGGCACGACTGGCTATTCGCTCCCTTGAAGGTGAATTTTCCCAGCGCATACACGGGCTGGTTGAGCAGCTGATTTTGTTGCGTATGTATGTTGAGGCAGCGATAGATTTTCCCGAAGAGGAGATCGACTTTCTTTCTGATGGCAAGGTGAGTGGTGATCTGGCCGAGATCATTCAGGCGGTTCAGGCGGTAGAGAAGAGTGCCCAACTGGGTCGTCTGATGCGGGATGGCATGACATTGGTGATTGCCGGTCTGCCTAATGCGGGCAAGTCGAGTCTGCTGAATGCCCTGGCGGGTCGTGAATCGGCCATTGTCACAGCTATTCCAGGTACCACCCGGGATCTGCTGCGTGAACAGATTCAGATTGACGGAATGCCGTTGCATCTGATTGATACAGCGGGCCTGCGGGAGAGTCTGGACCAGGTGGAACAGGAGGGTATTCGCCGGGCCAAGGCGGAGCTTGCCAAGGCGGATCGGATTCTCTGGATATTTGATGATGCGCAGGACCCACAGCACAGCGCCTTTGACCCTGCCCTGCTACCGACGAATATCCCTATCACTTTCGTCCGAAACAAAATTGATCAGAGTGGTACAGAGCCCGGCCGCAGTGAAACAGCGGGAAGTACGGAGATTGCCCTTTCTGCCAAGCAAGGCACAGGGATAGAACTGCTTCGTGAGCACCTGAAGCAGTGTATGGGTTTCAGCGCGGGTCAGGAGGGCGAGTTTATCGCCCGGCGGCGGCATCTGGACGCAATAAAACGTGCAAGTGAGCACCTACTTACAGGCAAAGTGGCACTGGAACAGCGAGGCTCCGGCGAACTTCTGGCTGAGGATCTGCGTCAGGCGCAGCAGGCATTGAGCGAAATCACAGGTGAATTTACGGCGGATGATCTGCTGGGTCAGATTTTCAGTAGTTTTTGTATCGGGAAATAAATGGGTCAGAACCAAGAGTGAGTGCTGGTTTTAATAAAGACAAAAAAAGGGTTGTCTTGGGTGTTTTAGTTCGCCAGACTTCCCCCCTATATAAACCCTTTTTCAGACCGGCTGGCTGGTCTGCAATATCCTGGATGGATTACGCCAAAAACCCCCATGTTTTCGCTGACACCTGATCAAAGTCTTTGGCTGGCCATCGCAGCAATAGCGCTGCTGTTATTGTTGCTTGTTTATTTCCTCTGGAAAAAAGCCAGCCCCACGCTAAAACAGTACCGGATTCGTCGGGCGGTTAAACGCCTGGGTCCGAAAGTGCATCAAGGGCTTATGGTGCCGGATGGGATTGATGGGGTGGTTGCCGCTGATTATGTGGTGCTGACCCACAAAGGGATTCTGCTGATTACCGTGAACTGGTTTGATGGCAATATCTTTGGTGGAAAGGATACCGATCAGTGGACCCAGGTACTACGGGGTGGTTCAAACCGGTTTACCAATCCACTGCACGAGATACATCTGCTCTGCGCTACGGTTAAATCGCTGGTGCCGGCCATTCCGGTGAGTGGCATGGTGTTGTTTGCTGGCGAATGTGCATTTCCAAAGGATAAGCCGAAGGGCGCCTGTCTGCTGAGTGATCTGCCAAAACAGCGGCGCAAGCAGGCGGTACCATCCAGCTATGAACTGACTTGGGATCTGCTGCTCACCAAGGCGAAGATGCTCTCATTCCACTGAGGCATCAGCTGTTTTGGAAAACTGCTTCAATGCCTTGGCGATGAGTTGGGAACCAAGCAGTGATAAAACAACATAGATAGCAAAAAACCAGAGTCCAGCCTGCACTTCAGCCTGGGTTAATCCGCCTTCGTTGCTGGAAAAGAACACCACCAGGATTGCCACCACAAAGACATCTGCCATCGACCATTTGCCGAGATGACGGCTAAGGTGCAGGCCACGCAGTGAAATGTGGTGGGTGCGGCTGAACAGCGTCAGCCAGGCCACACCGGTTTTCAACAGCGGAAGCAGAACACTAAACAGCAATAACAGCAATGCCAGCCACTGATTTCCATTCTCCCAAAGCCCGGAAATCGTCGTCATAATTCCCTTTGACTGAAATTGCAGTACGGTATCACCCAGCATAGGCAGATCTTTACTCGCCTCAATAGAGAGAATGGGTGTGGTAAGCCCAACCCCCAAGGCGATTACAGCGATCGTCAGCATGGCATAGCCAAGATCACCGGCCCGTCGTTGTGCCAGCCAGGCGATTATCATGAAACTGCAGGCGAGGATGAGAAACAGGCCGGTGAGCTGGTCAACAGAGGTTTTATAGGCGGCCTGTAGCGCCTTTTGTTGATTTAACTGTTCTAACTGTTTGGAGTGGCCATCGTAGAGGCCAAAGCTGAGTGCTTCCAACAGTTCACGTCCACTATTCTCCAGCTGTGTTTCAGCCTGTAGCTGTTGAATGATCTGCAATGTCTGGTACTCATAGGCCGTCGCCTGCTCCCACGTTTTCCAGGCACAACCAATGAGTCCAATCAGAAGTGTGCCCAAAAGCAACCATTTAACGGGCTTTATGATCAATGCGGTTCCTTAATCCTGAATATCTGTTGCCGGTTATGACAATTCACTCTAGCGGGGATTCCCCTGCCATTGCAAACTTGTCTAAATCCACCCTATCTGTATCGGTTACCTTGAGTAAAGTTCTGCTAAGATGCGATTTTTACAGACTCTCCAGCGATTAGGAAAATCGAAATGTTGAAACTAGCGTATGTAGGTGGCTTGGGCATGATGGCGGGACCCGCCGCAACACATCTTAAACAGGGTGGTCCGGCTACTGTGTTGCGCGTTCAAGACCGGGGAACCCGTGGTGGTAGTCGTGATCAATATCGTGCTGACTGGAGAAACCATGGGGCAGAACTGGTAGCTACGCTTGAAGAGCTGGTTGGCCAAGGCGATCTGGATGGTGTGGTGGTCTGTGCGGGAAAAAATGGCGATGATGTTCAGCTTATAGGTGAACTGACTCGGCGGTTGAAGAAGGTTTCAACCGAGCAGCCCTTTATCCTGCATCTTTCGACAGTCAGTCCAGATTTTGCCGAAGCGGCTTTTCAATACTGTTCTGAGCAACAGGTGGATTACATCAACTACCCCCTGACGGGTGGACCTCTAGGTGCTCAACTGGGTGGCGCCGATCCCAAAGGGATGTTGATCCTGGCCAGTGGCAGCGAATCAATCTACCAGCGCATGCTGCCACTGTTAAAGTGTTTGGGTCATCCGAAATTTTTTGGCCCCTCCCCTTCAGCTGGTGCGGTTACAAAACTGATTGGTCACCATATGGTCTTTAATGGTTTGAATGGTATTGCGACAGCCGCAGCCATTCATGCCGACTGTTTTAATGAAGGTCAGCTGGGTGGTGA
>JAPHUE010000091.1 GCA_026196795.1 Sedimenticola sp. | reverse complement strand
TTGGTGATAGGGTTAAGATCCTGCATGTGACACCTCGAACGAAACGGAGGGCGAATATTACACTAGAAAGGCCAGTGACGGAAACCACAGTGCAATTCATTTATGCGGGCAATAACCTTGCCCCCTGTCTACTATTCTCGTAGTGTAAGGCTATCGGATTTATCTTAATAGCTGGATGAAATAATGGATCTGGATCTTAATAAATTTCGCACACTAATTCCTATTAACGCCTTGTACGAAGACAACTTGCTCTATCTGGCCGAAAAGACCAGGGTAGAACGCTATCTGCAGGGTGAACAGATATTCAGTATAGGTGACTCAGACCCTGACACACTCTTCCTGATGTCAGGTGAAATATGCCTCACCTCTCAAGACGGTGAGGAGATCCGGGTTTCAGCTGGTTCAGACCGGGGACTGCATGCCCTTTCCAGTCGTAAACCAAGACGTTACAAAGGCGAAACGACCTCCCAGTCGGCCACACTGGTTCGGTTTGAATCCTCCCTGCTGGATCGTTTACTCGCCTGGGGCCACTTCTCACCAGAATTCAGCAGCGCCGATAATCCTGACATCGATGCCGGACCGGATGCTGAAGAGAGTGAATGGATGATGTCGATGATGCAGACCTCAGCCTTCACACGGCTCCCGGCCGCCAATATCCAGACCCTGTTTACCCGCATGGAAGAGATTGCTACAAAAGCCGGTGATCTGGTGATCAAATCCGGCGAACCTGGCGATTACTACTATGTCATTAAGCAGGGACGTTGCCGTGTGACCCTCCCCTCCGATACGGGTGAGATCATACTGGCAGAACTGGGCCCCTGCAGCAGCTTCGGTGAGGAAGCATTAATTACTGACTCTGTCCGCAATGCCAATGTCACCATGCTGACCAATGGCAAGCTGATGCGGCTTTCTAAAGAGGACTTCCTTGCACTTCTGGAAGCCCCTCTACTGCAGTGGATCGACTATGCAAGACTAAACACCCTTGCCTCCGAAGGCGCCATAAAGATTGATGTACGGTTCAGGCGCGAGTTTGAACATAATGGTCTGCATGGCAGTATCAACATACCCCAAAACCAGCTCCGAACCGCTATTTCTGAACTGGACCGAAACAAGAAATACATCGTCTATTGCGATTCAGGACAGCGCAGCGCAACCTGTGCCTTCCTGTTGAGTCAGGAAGGATTCGATGTCTATGTGCTCGAGGGTGGTCTATCCGCAATAACGGGTGAATAGTCTACCGGTTGAACTACTGAGTATTCTCTCGCCGATAGATCAGTGAACTGGGGCGACTGAAAACACCGAATGTAGCCTTTGCTGTCGGATCACTCATTGTTGAACCACTCCAGTTGTACTCAAGCCATATCGGCGCATCTACCACCACTTGGGCACTACCGGTATTGCCTTGGCCGGGCGGCTGCAGGTTGAGATTAAAATCACCACCAACCGGTGGCTGCACAAACAGCAGCGAGGTATCACTCAGGTCACTGGCGGAAAAGCCACCGGCTATAGCCGGCACAGCATATATGGCCGTATTTCTCCCTGCCCCTGTAGTGGCAATCACCCCATCTGACCCATCCAGATCAACCAGCGACAGACTATTTACCTGCGTACAGACATCAGCCGCATTGGAGATAAAACCATTCGCCGCACCCCCATAGTATTCAACCTGTAGTGGAACCTTTAGCGACAATAACTCAGAACCCTGAGCATTCTGCATGGCGAGACGACCATATTGAATGGGCACACCGGCTGGAGAGAAGGTTTGAGGTAATCCCGCTCCAGAGACCGCATCACTATCAGTAATACTCTGTACCGTGAGGTCTACATCACTGGTAAAAGGTGCAACTAAATCATTACTGGTGCGGGCATAGGTGAAGGTATCACCTGAAAGAGAAAAACCAAGCGTACCATTACCGTTATCCGTCAGTGAGGGCGTGCCTACCGCCCAACTCAACCCCACCTTGTTCAGACCATCCACCCCTAACTGGGTCCCGTCTGTTGTGATGTTCGGCATATTGATATCAGATATAGCTAATTTGTTATAACTGCCCGTATAGTTTTGTGTCGTTACGCCGGCACTGTTTCTTGCTGTAATGGTAGCGGCCGGTGTCTGCAGTGCTGCATAACTGATCGGTGTGCCGGAATAGCTGAAACCACCCGCCAGGCAACTGTTTTCCAAGGCGCCTTGATCGGTTATGGCCAAGGTAAAATCAGCCGGGATAAAGCGACCCACCCAATCCGTCGTGGCTGTATTACCAAAGCTGCAACCCACCTTGCCACTAACCAGGCTATTTGAAAAATCATTTGTACAGTCACCACTCTGGTCCACAGCGGTAAAGGCGGCATCATAAAGGCCTTCTGGGAGTAATCTGAAATTCCCCACTTCACTATAAGTAAATGCCGTACCTCCAGCCGTGCCATTCAACGGATCAGCCGCAGTGAAACCTCCCGTTAACGTACCAACCGCTATAGCCCCTGCATGAGCCTCCAACTTGCCAACATTAATGAAAGGTGTTCCGTCATAGCCGTCATCACTGTCCGCCTGTAAGGCGAAATTACTACCCGCCACAGCGGTTGGATTACCCGCACTACCGCTATTATTCAGTAAAGGAATAACCAGACTCATGGTTTGTGGACGAATCGCAAATTGATCTGTTGAGCAACCGACAACCGGTGTGAGTGAGGTGTTATCAGTGACACGACATCCCAATGAACGGTATGCCTTGTTGACGGTGTAAGCAGCGGCGGCTTTCCTTCCCGCATCAGCTGCAGTAAACAACAGGGCCTGGCTCATTACGGGAGTCAATGCAGGGTACGCGCCACAGGCTGCGGCAGTAGAGGTGTCAATCAACTCAACCGTTACAGTACGATCAGCATCCTTGGCGAAATCAGTTTCGACCGCATCCGCAGTACCATCGCTATTGGTATCCCGCAAAGCCGCCACATCAATAGCAAAGGGCTGACCTACCAACTTAGTGTAAAGTTTACCGCTCAGAGCATCAGCGCCACTCTCTATACAGTTAAAACCAAAGGCATCGACTGATGCGGGACAAGGGTGGGTCTCAGCATAAAGTGCCGACACCCCACTACTATCTAACACACCGTTATAAACCCTGACTTCATCGACAGCGCCGTTAAAACGATAGGAGGAGCCGTTCTGTCCGCCAGCCCCTATGGTGAGGTTTGCGGCATAACCACTGCTCATTGGACGGTAATAAGCATTAGCATTCGTTGCAACCAGGGATCCGTTGATATAAAACCGTTTCACACCGCGCCAGGTACCCGACCCGGCATCACTGCCCTTTTCAAAAGTCGCTACGATATGCGTCCAACCGTTGGTGACTGCAGGACCGGTTAAAATATTCCAGGTATTGCCCGCCGTTCCGCCCGTACCCGTCCAGAACTGCCATCGGTTATTAGTTCCCGCATAGAGGTTATAGCCGTAGCGATCAGCACCTGAATAACCCCGCGATGTAATCGGCGAACGCCAAGTACCAGAGCCGCCATCCACCCGTGCCCAGAGTGATACCGAAAAAGAGTCAGGATTAAGCGCATTGGTATGCTGAACATTCACATAATCGTTACCACCGTCATACAGCCCATAGCTACAGGTACCGGGGTCACCTGATCGAGCAGCCGAACTGTTTGAGGTAGTGGCTCCATTCACTGAGGTTCCATGATGGCCATAGCCACTATCGTCTACTACCTCAGCTGCCGTACCATCCCAGGCATCTTCATCAGAGCGCCATAACCCCACCAACACGGGCGGGGTTGCTGCTGCACAGGTATGGGTTTCAGTATAAAGCGCAGTGACCAGGGCCTGGGTTACTGCCCCGTTATACACCTTGACTTCATCTATGCGTCCGGAATAGCGGTAACTGTTGTTTGCCTGCCAACCTCCAATTCGCAGGGTACTGGAGACAACCGCTCGACTATTATTAGGTGTACTACGGCGTTGCGTAAGGGCCTGATCGACACCGTCAATATAGAGTTTATTCTGAGTCACATTGCCATTGGTAAATACAGCTACCACATGATGCCAGCCATTGGCCAAGCCGGCTGAGGAGATACCATAAACGTCACTGTTCGCCGTGTTGAAACCAAAATCTCCGTTTATAAACCAGAGATCGTGATAGCTCCAGCCAATCGGCATAACCGAATTGGCGCCATCCCAGTACATCCAGAATGCCACACTGGTTTGCGCGCCATTGGCCACAGATACCGGAAGGCCGGATACAGTGAACGCCCCCCCGTTACTGTATGGCCCCGGTAACGTGGCGTAATCACAGGTTCCCGGATTACCTGTCTTGGCCGGAGTTACAGAAGATTTATAAGGCACCCGTGAACCAATTCCCTGGCCATCAAAAGGCCCACTGGCATGCCCTGCGGTATCTTTTAGCTCCCCCGCCGTACCATTCCAACCACCGCCCTCCATTCGATACTCAGCAATCAATACAGGACAAGAGCGCGCCGTACCATCCCAGTTTTTTCCGCTGTTCTGATTAGCATAGCCCGTAGCAATATCTGTCGCTGAGAGCGGCACGTCAAAGACCTGCAGTTCATCGAGTTCGCCTTGAAAGCGAAAGCTCGATTCAGCACTTGCATCCGTTTCACCACCTATGGATGGAACACCTGAATCACTACCCCAGCTCCTCGACCAACTCTGTGATCGGCTATCGATAAGATTACCGGCATCATCATACAAATACAGATACTTCATCTTTGCAGTAGTATCGGCGACAGCGGCCACAAAATACCAATTATTGGCCGTCAACACAGGCCGTGAATCAAGACTAATCGGTCGGGGTCCGCGTGAGAAAAAGCGCACCTTGCCCCTCCCTCCATCGCCAAGACTCACCGCATAACCGCCTGAGTTATTCTCATCATCGGCAAAGATACGCTGCCCCGCTGTCGATACATCAGTAGGCTTGAACCAACCCGTTATGGTGACACCAGTCGTGTGATTGGGGAAAGAGGCAGGAAGACTCACATACCCACCCGCATAGGTGAAACTGGTACAGAGCTTACCCGTTGTCCCCACTGTTACATCGCCGACAGTCGTACCATGATGGCCATTACTACTTTCATCATAGGCACGGGTTCCAGCCAACTCATCAAAATGCCACTCAGCCATGGGGCGTATGGGAGGAACCGGGCAAGCATGGGTTTCACTATAGAGTGCAGCAACCTCACCTGCACTCACCGCACCATTGAATACATTCACCTCGTCAATTCGACCGGAGAAACGATAACTATTGTTGGCCTGCCAACCACCAATTCGAAGTGTAGTTGATACAACCGCACGACTATTATTAGGACTACTTTGACGCTGAGTGAGTATCTGACTGACGCCATCAATATAGAGCTGATTGCTTGTTAAACTGCCGTTAGTAAATACTGCTGCGACGTGATGCCAGCCGTTTGACAGCCCGGCCGATGCAATACCAAAAATATCACCGCTGCCAGAATTGAAACCAAACGATCCTCCACTAAACCAGAGATCATGTACATTCCACCCTATTGGCATAACCGAATTGGTACCATCCCAATACATCCAGAATGCCACGCTCGTTTTCGCGCCATTAGCTAATGAAACAGGAAGATTGGCAATAGTGAATGCACCACCATTATTTGAAGAGCCCGGCATTGTGGCATAACCACAGCTACCGGGGTCTCCCGTGCGAGCCGGATTAGTCGAGGTTGGTGATGGAAGAGATGAACCTATCCCTTGGCCGTTATAGGGACCACTAACATAACCCGCAGAATCGGTCAGCTCATTTGCCGTTCCGTTCCATGTCGCGTCTTCCATATGATATCTGGCAATCAAGGTGGCGGCCTGGAGTGATGCAGGCAATACCAGTGATACCAGGATGACCGTCAGTAAAAACAACGTAACCAGGGATGATGACCCATTGAGCGCTTTATTCCTATAGTGCTTTATGCTCATCATCAGGCCCCTTTAATCGTTGCGCGAAGTCGCCGTGAGACAAAACCGGTACTACCAAATGTGCCGCTCGTTGCTGTTATCTGCAGATCATACAGCGTGTAGCTAATAGCCCCTTCGGTAACAGCATAGGGCGTACAACCCGTCAGTGAAATGGTAAATCCATCCGCACTGAAGTTACTGGGTACCGTGGGACAGCTACTGGCTGCATTGATTTGGAATACCGCCCAATCAAGTCCGCTGGATGCCGCATACCAAGCCCTGACTGACTGCAGTGACATGGTGGTGGTTGTCTGTTGTGAAATATTCAGGCGCGTCATAAAAGCACCCAGCGCTGCCAATACCACCACCATAAACAGTGTACTAATCAGCGAGAAACCACGCTGCATATTTATCGGTATAAAATGATCTCGTCTTTTCATCTTCATGGCATATTCGACAGGTGAGCCTGCTGCATAAGCGTTATCGATTCGCTCTGCTCATTTACTGAGACCGCAACTGATACCAGTCCGTTACGAGTGGGTGTGCCCGGGTTGTAACTAAAATCACAGGCTGTTACCTGATCGATAAGTAATGCATTTTCTGCCGAATTTGCCTGCGCAACCAGCTCAGCATGGGTGTCCACATTTGAGTGATTGGTGCGAATATTGTATCCCTGATAACGCCGAATAGTACCGGTGGTCAAATCACACAAATAGGTTACCGGCGTATCAACGACATAAAACCGTTGATCGGGAGAGCTGGCAGGAAAAGCCGTGTTAGTACTGGAAAATCCTGCATTATTGAAATCAATCGTTATGGGACCACTGGTATTAACGCCGGTAATTGTTGCGGCATTATCCATGCTGTAGGCGTTACTACCTAGCAGTCCGGTATTGTAAATAACAAGGCACGAAGCAGTCGCATTGCGGCAGGCATTCACGCCTGCAGCCGTCTGAATCAATCCACTATCTGCCAATAAACCCAACACCTCAAAACGGGTATCGGCGTCGGCCGGATTAAAACTGAGTCGTAGTGGATCACTCACCGGAGCTGCGCGGTAACGCCCCCCGGTCGTGACTCTCAAAAACTCCAGGCAGCGCCCGGAGCAGGCAATTCTAATACTGTTGGGTAGGGCATCGCGCAGTTCACGGCTGATCTTGACCAGTGCCGTATCAGCCTTATCAACCAACCGGGCACGGCTGGATTGGGCCTGATACATCTCAACCGGACGCTGTATCAATTGCGAGACAGTTGCAGCAAGAACACCGCTGATTACGATCACCACAATCAACTCAATAAGGGTAAAACCAGCTTGTCTATTGTTTGTCATAAGCCAGTTATCCCGTTAATTCAACCGATAGGCCGTCACAGGGACGTTGATACTGACCATACCATCATAGGTCACAGTCACGACAATACGAGCTGCTGGGCTACCCGACCCAGGTCCCAGTGTTGCACTGGTTACCCGGACAGCAATGTTATAGCCGGACAAGCCACTCACTGCCACTCCGTTCTGATCGAGTGCTCCCGCGTTATTATTCAATCCATTGTAATCCCACACATCATCGTATGTTGAACGGACCTCACCTGTTTCAGGACCATTCACTTCAACACCACCTGGATTAGTCAGCGGCTGGGTTAAGATCTCTTCCATATAAGACTGGGCTATGGCCGTTGCCTGCTCGCGGATCATTGGATCAGCACTTGAGAGCGTGGTCTGGGTTATAACCATCATGATGCCTGCTGTAGCAACCGACAAGATAACAATCGAAACCACCAGTTCAATAAGCGTAACACCACGCTGAGTATTTCGAATATTCAACCAACGCCCTTTGTTATGCCTATTCATCATCAGTGTACATAACCCGTTTCGGGTTCAACCGTGACGCTGCGGCTTCCAATCGTGATGGTAGTAGATGAGGTGAGAAGTGCCGAGGTGGCACTATTGTGTGGCCGACCAAGTGCGTCAAAATAGAGACTGATGACTGTCAGGGCAACACCGTTGGGGGCCGTACCAATGTAGCCGGTAGTATCACCCCCGGGGGTCTGCACTGGCTGGGTGAATGTGCCACTGTTACAACCAATACGCTGATTCATTTGATAGCTGGTTGCCGAAATCGCCAGCTGGGTATCACAACCCGTTGATACCGCCAACTTCTGACTAAAGCGTAGCGCCTCTGCCACCTCATCACTGAAGCCCCACTCAAGAAAAGTCAGCTGATTAAAAAAACGTGGCATGCCCACCGCCATGAGAACCCCCACTAACAACAGCACCACGACCAATTCAATCATGGTAAAACCAGATTGCTTCTGGCGTAGCGCAAATGGGCCGGAGTCAAACCTGACTCCGGCCCTTTGAAAAAGAGACAAAAACGGGCGCCCGATAGGCGCCCGTTTTGTTTGGTCTCTAACTGTTTGCATCACCGTATGCATTTTGTACAGAAGCGGAGGTAATTTTTTAATTTGACTCCGACAGCTATAGAACAATCGGTTAAGGTGCTACAGGAGTAATAACTGAAATCGCTCCGGTGGATGACTCATATCTTAGACGCCCCCTTGTTCCACCGGCATTCCAAGAAAATGTTCCTGTAGGATAGTAATCACAACGTGTACCCCCCGTACGCCATACATAGTCACTCGTTGAATTCTGATTACCCGTTGCATCTGGATGAATAGTCGGTGGATTGGTCATGAGCGCATTCCACAGATCAATGCAACTCAATGTGGCACTTGTATTATCAATCGGCCAACCGTTCGCATTAGCATATACGTCGCCTGCAGCAGTGCCATACCCTTGCACACGACCTGCCGCGCTGGTTCCATTGGCCACCCATTGTGCATGCGCTAGACCAATAGCAGAACCAAAGGAACCAGAAACACCTTTAAATGCCGCTATATGCGCATCCTCAGTCACACTCACAAACTTTGGCAGTGCCGTAGCCGCCAGCACACTGAGAATCAGGATCACCACCACCAACTCAATCAGAGTAAAACCCGCCTGTTGTTTCATCTTTCGCTCCAGTAATCGCGCACTATAAATAGATCAATTTTTGGTTACGCCGAATCCCTGGCTACTCTTTAGCTTCACTGAGAGAAATGTCGTCCAAGTCTGCTAAAACTTTAACAAAAGTAATGAAATTATTGTTCTGTGGTGATAAATGGCTGTTGTTGCCAGATAAATGGCGCATGCCATTGAATTGAGAGATTTTTAAGCTCCGGGGCTTTTTTCAAGGGCTCACAATCACATAGACCCACAACGGCGGCTATTTCACCCGCAATTTCCAGCACAGGGACCCGGTCTCGCACCCAGGGGAGAACCGCATACTCCTGCAGCAGCTGTTTAACGCTTTTTTTAACCCCTCGACCGAGCGGGCGACACCAATCCCCAGCCTGTCGAAAACGAATCTTGTACTGTTGAGATGGGGTCAAGTCGATGCCACTTGTGCTATCCGATAATCTAAATTCAACTGTTCCCAAACCCGCAGGTAAATCAAGCGTCGGTTCACCTCTCCAGGCCAGGCTCAAGCCTGAGTCAAAAGTCGCAAGCGGCAACATCAGGTAGAGCCTGTTACGAAAACGACGCACTTCTGCGCCTGACCAGCCGACGAGTGGATTTCGGTCTGGGCGTGCAAACAAAACTTCATTGACTATTCGATTCAGGACGAAGGTATCAGGGACGTTGTATTTGGAACCTTTTATCCAGGCCCGCAAGAGGGGACCGATATGGTGGGTGGGGAAGTTTAAAAGCCTATCAATTGAGAGCGTATTGTCGGCTGGGTCGAGCAGGGTCACCAATTGCTGGCCAAGCAGATCCTCCAGCAGATAATCGGCTTCGGCACAGTGCCTGGCACTTCTAGATACTGTTTTTGCAATGGCCGGCCAACGCTTGCGCAAGAGCGGCATCACCTCATGTCTCAGATAGTTCCGGTCAAATGACCGGTCCTGATTACTACCATCCTCTATCCACTGTAATCCACGAGCACTCGCATATACCTCCAGTTCAGACCGGTTATAAACCAGCAGTGGCCGCGCATGTGTTCCATCAGCAAATTTGTTAAAGGAGGGCATGGCGGCCAGACCACTCAACCCCGCGCCACGCATTAATTGCAATAGCAAGGTCTCGGCCTGATCATCCTGATGATGGGCCGTGAGCATCATCTCACCGGGCTCCATCACTGAAGCGATAGCCTGATAGCGTGCATCCCGTGCAACGGCCTCCATGCTTTCACCCTTAACAGGCAGCAAATTCAGTGAAGTTTCAACGAGGGGGATGCCGTAAGCTGCACAAACCGAATGACAATGGACAGCCCAAGCAGCGGAAGCCGATTGCAATCCATGATCAGTATGGATAGCCCGGACTGGTGCAGTGAGCAAATCCTGAATGGAGACCAAGGCATCGAGCAGCACGTGAGAATCCAGACCACCACTGTAACCAACCAGATAGCCCGTTGGCACAGGTAACTTCTGAAGCGTATCAAGCAGATTATCAGGATTGAATGGCATTAACGCGTTGAACTCCGAAGGGCTGGATCACAACGCCATAACTGAACAAACCGGTTTATAGCCGAAGGAATCTCTAATAAATTCTCGGTTTAGGCATGGTGAGATGAAAGGTCCCGGATCAAGCCGACAAGCGCACGTAATAGCGAGCCATTGCGAAGCCTTTAAACACCGAGCCGAAACTTTTCAGCCGCCAGACACCCAGTCATGAATTAATCAGCACTTCCCTAAGCAGATGATCACCAAAACCGACACAACATCAGTTTTGGAAGGCCCCATAACTCATCAGGCGCTTGTAACGCTCTTCTAACAGCTCATCAATGGGCTTCTGATCAAGTTGCTCTAATGAGGCCAGCAATGACTCTTTAAGGCTTTTCGCTGCCACCTCGGGATGGCGATGCGCACCACCCGGGGGCTCAGGGACAATCTCATCAATCAGGCCAAACTCTTTAAGCCTGTCTGAAGTGATCGCCATGGCTTCGGCAGCCAGCGGCGCTTTATCGGCACTCTTCCAGAGTATAGACGCACACCCTTCTGGAGAAATCACTGAGTAGGTGCTGTATTGCAGCATCATAACGTGATCCCCGACGCCAATTGCCAGTGCTCCACCCGATCCACCCTCGCCCATGACGGTGCAGACAATAGGCGTTTTCAGTCCTGACATAACCAACAGGTTTTTTGCGATGGCCTCGCTTTGGCCTCGCTCTTCTGCACCAATACCTGGATAAGCACCCGGTGTATCAATGAAGGTGAGTATTGGCAGCTTGAAGCGCTCCGCAGTCTCCATCAGACGCAGTGCCTTACGATAGCCTTCCGGTCTGGGCATACCAAAATTACGGAACAACTTCTCTTTAGTGTCCCGTCCCTTTTGGTGGCCAATAATCATTACCGGACGTCCAGCCAGCCGCCCTACACCACCAACAATGGCATGATCATCGGCAAATGCCCGATCACCATGCATCTCCTGAAAATCTTCAAATATCAGCTCAATATAGTTGAGCATGTAGGGCCGCAGCGGGTGTCTCGCAACCTGGGCAACCTGCCAAGGCTTTAGATTCTGGTAGAGCGATTCAGTGAGCGATCGGCTCTTGGTCTCCAGACGGGTGATCTCGTCCTGGATATTTATTTCATTATCATTGCCAACCAGACGCAACTCTTCGATCTTGGCTTCAAGTTCAGCAATGGGTTGTTCAAATTCTAGAAAGTTCAAGTCCATCTTGGGAATATACCGGATTCAGAACCGATAGAACAGATGCGACAATCCCCACCTTTCATCTATTGGTTCAAATTATTAAATAACAAGCGGCCATTCGTAAGTGGCCGTTATCGAGGTCTCTATCTTTGCCTGTTCTTCAGATGGCCATCGAAGCTATATTATCGATCTTTTTGCACAACCTTCAACTGCTGGTTTTACGCGGAAACGGGCGTAATCTGCTTATCCATTTGCCGACTCCGGCCTGTATAAACCACTTCAACTGAATCGACACCTAGAAGTCGCGTCAATTGCCGTAGTAAGGCATCGGTAGGATGGACTTTCCATATCTCACTAGAAACCAATCCACAACCAGCAGAGAGCCCTTTATAATCCATCTGAATTTCACACCCGCCGCCCTGATAAGGGGTAACCAGCTCAGCCAACTCCTTGGCAAAGCCCTGCGGCGTAGCATTGCGTTCCGCAAGCAGTTTCTGCGCCCAGCTTAGTCGTAGGGCAGTCGCACTGAGATCCCTGGCCTGTTCAAACTCCATTACCTGGTCAACACGCACACTCAAACCACCTCGGTACTCGTCATAGTTGAGATTCCCCGCGATCAGTAATATTTTATCGCTGACCAGCAGATCCTTAAAAGTCTCATAGGCATCCGAAAAGAGCGTGATCTCTATACGCCCACTCCGATCATCCAACACAACGCTACCCATCCGTCCGCGCGGAGTCTGCCGATGGCTGACTGTAAGTGCCAATCCAGCCACAAGTACCCGCTGTTTGCTGCGGCGCTGATAGCCACCGCCACCACCCTCGCCCCCTTCCAGGGACAGCTTGCCTATACGAGTAATGCCCAAGCCACTCATCTCAGGTACATAGCGGTCAATCGGATGACCAGTAAGATAGAGACCTAGTGTCTCCTTTTCACCTTGCAGCCGTATCTCATCTTCCCACTCATCACTATCCGCAGGAATCATCTGCCGATCCATGTCCGCTTTTGGCTGAGGATCATTCATCCCAAACAGGTCGTCCTGACCGGCCGCAGCACTGGCATGATGTTGTTCTGCCATCTTCAGGGCCAATGGCAATTGATTCATCAGGGTGGCACGATTAGAGCCCAGCTCATCAAGGGCACCCGCTTTAACCAATGACTCCAACACCCTCCGATTGACTTTTCGCTGATCAATTCGACGGCAAAACTCAAAGATGTCCTTAAACTTCCCCTCTGCCTGCCTCGCTTCAATAATACTGTCAATGGCCGATTCACCGACCCCCTTAATCGCACCTAGACCATAAATAACAGCATCACCCTCACCTACAGTGAACATCCGCTCTGAGTGGTTTACATGGGGAGGATTGACGGCCAGGTTCATGCTACGACACTCATCAATCAGGGTAACGACCTTTTCGGTAGTATCCATATCAGCAGAGAGAACGGCGGCCATGAACGCTGAGGGGTAATGCGCCTTAAGCCACATGGTCTGATAAGAGACAAGGGCATAAGCGGCGGAGTGTGATTTATTAAATCCGTACCCGGCAAATTTCTCCATCAGATCAAAGATATAGGTAGCCACTTCCTCATCGACGCCTCGTGCGACAGCCCCGGCACGGAAGATCTCACCCTGTTTTTTCATCTCTTCAGGCTTTTTCTTACCCATGGCACGGCGCAGCAAGTCGGCCCCACCCAGGGAGTAACCTGCCAGTACCTGAGCAATCTGCATCACCTGTTCCTGATACAGAATGACCCCGTAGGTTGGACGCAGAATAGGTTCCAAATCAGGATGAGGATAAACCACCTCCTGACGTCCATGCTTTCGTGCAATAAAATCATCCACCATGCCGGACTGCAACGGACCGGGACGGAACAGGGCAACCAAAGCGGTGATATCATCAAAACAGTCCGGCTGCAGCTTCTTGATCAACTCTTTCATGCCACGGGATTCCAACTGGAACACCGCCGTCGTTTCACATTTCTTGAGTAGGGTGAAGGCAACCTCATCATCCATTGGAATCAGGGTAATATCGATCGGGTCAAGCTGCTGTTTCTTTCTTGTCAGGTTGACTGTTTTTAGCGCCCAGTCAACAATCGTCAAGGTTCTGAGGCCAAGAAAGTCAAACTTGACCAAGCCTACTTGCTCAACATCATCCTTATCAAACTGGGTCACCAGATTGGCTCCACCCGGCTCGCAATAAAGAGGGGTGAAATCGGTAAGAAGTCCGGGGGATATAACCACGCCACCGGCATGTTTACCGGCATTCCGTGCCACCCCTTCCAACTTCTTGGCCATATTTATCAGCTGGGTGACTTCATCCTCGTCCTTATAGGCTGCAGCCAGCTCCTCACTCTCCTCGAGCGCGCGCTTCAAGGTCATACCAACCTCGAAGGGGATCATTTTCGCTATACGGTCAGTGAATCCATAGGGGTGACCCAACACCCGACCAACGTCCCTTACCACAGCTTTCGCGGCCATTGACCCATAAGTGATGATCTGAGAGACAGAGTCGCGACCGTATTTACGCGCCACATAGTCGATCACCTTGTCACGGTTATCCATACAGAAATCAACGTCGAAATCCGGCATGGAGACACGTTCTGGATTGAGAAAACGTTCGAACAGAAGCTCGTGTTCAATGGGGTCCAGATCGGTGATTTTCAGTGCGTAAGCGACAATTGAGCCGGCGCCAGATCCACGTCCAGGTCCAACCGGAATACCATTATCTTTGGCCCACTGGATAAAATCGGCAACGATAAGAAAATAGCCCGGAAAACCCATCTGGTTGATAACATCCAGTTCAATCTGCAGGCGATCGTCATATACTTTGCGTTTTTCCTGATAATCAGGATCTGATGGATTAAGGATGATCATCAAGCGTTCTTCCAACCCGCGCATGGACTCGGCTGAAAAGTAGGACTCGATGGTCATACCATCGGGAATAGGGAAATCGGGCAGGAAGTTTTTCCCTAAGGTAAGTTCGATATTACAACGTTTAGCTATTTCAACACTGTTTTCAAGCGCCTCGGGGATGTCTGCAAACAGCTCAGCCATCTCTTCGGGAGTGCGAAGATATTGATCCGGACTGTAATGCTTGGGACGACGGGAATCATCCAGCGTCCGACCCTCATGAATACAGACACGGACCTCATGGGCCTCAAAATCTTCCCGATTCAGGAATCGAACGTCATTGGTGGCCACCACAGGGACATCCATAGACGCGGCCAAATCAACACTGGCATGGAGTACACGCTCATCGCCATCACGCCCGGTTCGCTGCAGCTCAATATAAAACCGATCACCAAACAGCTCGAGCCAGTGGCTTAACCGGCTTTCAGCCTCTGGTTGATTCTCTGCCAGCAGTGCGCGACCAATATCACCGAGCCGTCCACATGAGAGGCCGATCAGCCCCTTACATGTTTCAGGTGTTAACCAGTCAGGCTCCAGCATAGCCTTCCCCAGGTGTTGACCCTCGCGATAACTCCTGGATATCAGACAGGTCAGATTGTTATAACCTACCGAATCTTGTACTAAAAGCAGCAGCCGATGAGGATTATTTGCATCTTCGGGGTCGCGAATCCAGATATCGACTCCGCTGATCGGCTTAATTCCAGCCCCAATAGATGCTTTATAGAATTTTACTAATGAAAAAAGATTTGACTGATCTGTCATGGCAACAGCGGGCATTCCCAGCTCAGCTACCCTCGCCACCAGTGGTTTTATACGCACCAGCCCATCGACCAGGGAGTACTCTGAGTGAACACGCAGATGGATAAATACCGGTTTCATAGTTGCTCAATTGTAACCCAGTAACTGGATGATTTTTAGAAACGACGCTCTGTTTGAGGATTCTTTTTGCCCCCTTGAAAAAGCATTTAGAGTCGGCTAAGCGACTAACCCTCTTCCAGTAAGCGTTTCACAGGCCCGAATGTCCGACGGTGTATGGGTGTAACACCGAGCTGCTGAAGTGAATCCATATGCATTTTCGTCGGATAACCTTTATGTTTGGCCAACCCGTACCCTGGATAAACCTCATCAAGCTCAACCATTTCTTGGTCACGAACCACTTTTGCCAAAATAGAAGCCGCGCTTATGGCAGGCTCGGTGGCATCGCCTCCTACAATGGCCTCTGAACTGCATGGCAATACCGGACAACGATTTCCATCAATCAAGGCATGCCCCGGTACCATAGATAATGCCTCAACCGCCCTCTGCATCGCCAATAGACTGGCATGCAGAATATTGAGCTGATCAATCTCTTCAACTTCTGCACGTCCAATCGCCCAGCATAGCGCTTTTTCACGAATCTCTTTCGCTAAAATGTCTCTACGTTTTTCGGTCAATTTCTTTGAGTCGGCCAGACCTTCAATAGGCTGGGCTGGATCAAGTATCACAGCGGCAGCCACCACAGCTCCAGCAAGCGGACCCCGGCCTACCTCATCAACTCCGGCTATCAGTTTTACACTATGCATCGGCTGTTTTCCTGACCAGAGACAGAACCGCCTCTGCCGCCTTACGGCTTGAATCCTGCTGCAATGATTTGTGCAGTTGCAGATATCGCTGTTCGATCTGTTGAACTCGTTCTGGCGACTCAATAAACTGGCTGACGGCCTCAGCTAATGCCTCAGGAGTTGCTGCATCCTGTATAAATTCAGGAGCCAAAGGCTCATTTGCAAGGAGATTAGCCATCGCCACGTAGGGAATTTTGACCATATTAAAACGTCTGACAATCCAATAGGTCAATGCATTCAGTTTGTATGCAACCACCATGGCTCGCTTAAGAAGCAGCGCTTCAAGTGTCGCTGTCCCAGATGCGGTCAGTACCACATCAGCTGCCAGCATGGCCTTTCTAGCCTGCGCGTCTACTATGATAACGGGTAAGTCAGGCGCGACACGACTGAGTATCTGTTCAAACTCTGTACGGGTTCTCTGATTCACCAGAGGTATTATGTAGCGTGCATCCGGGTAACGTTGTTTGAGTAGTAAAGCCGCTTTCAGAAATATCTCGCTGAGTGATTTAATTTCACCAACGCGACTACCCGGGAGTATGGCTATCACATGGGGTATTTCAGAGACGGATAACTCTTTACGCGCTTGTGTACGGTCATTATGGAGCGGTATTTCGTCCGCTAACGGGTGACCAACATAACAGACGGGAATCTGATGTTGCTTTAGAAAATCAGCTTCAAATGGAAAAATACTTAACATCAGATCGACTGCCGCACGTATTTTTTTTACACGCTTCGGACGCCATGCCCAGACTGTTGGACTTACATAATGAACGGTAGGAATGTGATATTTCTTTAATGCTGTTTCCAGACCAAGATTAAAGTCCGGGGCATCAATTCCTATAAAAATATCGGGTGGATTCTCTAGAAAATGCCCAAGCAATTTTTTACGAATAGAGAGAAGTTCCGGCAAATGCTTCAATACTTCTACCAATCCCATTACTGATAAGCGATCCATGGGAAATAAGCTTTTGCACCCTTGCTCAATCATCAAAGGCCCACCAATGCCTTCAAACAGTGCATCGGGAAACTGTTTATGAATCTCACGTATCACCCCAGCACCCAACAAGTCACCCGAGGGCTCATTGGCGACGATTCCAACTCTCAACATGGCAAATTTCTTTATTGTTTCAGCCTGGTGTGGCCAATGTATCACTTAAATTGAAAAGAAGAGATTCTTAAGGAAGCATGAAGCAGTAGACCTAACGCACTATTCCACGCTCGCTGCTTTCCAGAAAATCGATATACAATCGAATCGCTTCGCAATTCACATCAAGCAATCTTAGTTGCTTAAGTGCCTCTTCTATAGTGTGCTGTTGCTTATAGATAATCTTGTATCCACGCTTCAACTGTTGAATGGTTTCTGCAGAAAAACCTCGGCGGCGAAGACCTTCTGAATTTATCCCGTAAGGTTTAGCTGGATGGCCGCTAACCGTTACATAAGGTGGAATATCTTTATTGATGACCGAACCCATTGCGCAGAAACTATGAGCTCCAATATGTGAGAACTGATGCGCCATGCTAAAACCGCCCAATATGGCCCAGTCACCCACCGTCACATGCCCACCGAGCGATGCCGCATTCGCCAATATAATCTGATTTCCAAGCTGGCAATCATGCGCAACATGAGTGTAAGCCATGAGAAGATTATCATTGCCAATCCTAGTTGCAATAGCGTCCTGGGCAGTTCCCCGATTGATCGTGGTGAATTCACGGATCACATTACGATCACCAATCTCAAGTCGCGTCTCCTCCCCTGCATACTTTTTATCCTGGGGGTCTTCTCCAACAGAAGCAAACTGAAATACCCGATTATCCTGCCCCATGGTTGTAGGGCCATTAATGACTACATGCGGGCCAATAGTACTGCCCTTACCAATTTGAACGTTGGGTCCAATCACGGTAAAGGGTCCAACTGTAACGCCCTCATCCAGTTCAGCCGATGGGTCGATGGAAGCCTTCGAGTCAATCAAGGAGCAAAATCCCGGGCAGTACACATAATTTCAGCCGTAGCGGCCACCTGTCCATCAACCTTGGCAGTGCAGGAAAACACCCCGATACCGCGCTTGATAGCGTTTTGTTTTACCTCGATTATCAGTTGATCTCCTGGTTCTACTGGCCGTCTGAATCGAGCCTTATCAATGCCGACAAACAGATAAACAGTCGTATCGGTAACGGTGTCTGGGTTGGACTCCATTGCCAGCAGGCCTGTTGCTTGCGCCATTGCCTCAACAATCAGAACACCAGGCATAACCGGTCGAATCGGGAAATGCCCATTAAAAAACGGCTCGTTGTAGGTAACATTTTTAAGTGCCACCAGGCGAGTGTCTTTTTCAAAATCAAGCACCCGATCAATAAGCAAAAAAGGGTAACGGTGCGGTAGCAACGTCAGCACCTTATTAATATCCATAGTACTCAAAACACTCCTCCTGCCCCCGGAACAGAATGCACTCAGGGATCAAGGTTAAACAGTCGCCAAAGCAGATCGAGCCATTGAATACTCAATCTTTTTGACTTGATTCGTTCTCATCCTGTGGTAAGCAGGCAGTTTGTTCTAGTTTACTAATTCGCTGATTTGTACGTTGCAGTCGACGTACTCTGGCAATGGTTTTCCGCCACTCGCCATTAGGAACGGCAGGCAGATTACCACTGTAGTATCCGGGGTCTTTGAATGAACGGGTAACCAGTGTCTGTGCTGAAAAATGGGTGTTGTCACCCAGCTCAAGATGCCCCGTTACGCCGACGCCCCCTCCCAGAGTGCAGTACTTACCGATGGTTGTCGAGCCTGCTATACCTGCGCATCCGGCGATAGCCGTGTGATCCCCAATGTGAACGTTATGTGCGATCTGAATCTGATTATCCAACCGGACACCGACACTGATCACCGTGTTGCGCAGGGAACCTCGATCAATAGTAGTGTTGGCACCAACTTCAACATCGTCACCAATTAGTACACAACCAATCTGAGGCACTTTAAACCAAACACCTTTATCATTCGCATTGCCAAAGCCATCACTACCAATAACCGCACCAGGATGAATAATAACTCTTTTCCCGATTTTGGTCCCATGGCACACGGTGACATTGGCAATGAGTCGTGAATCTGTCCCAATCACACAGTTTTTTTCGATGACACAACCTGCACCAACCGAAACACCGGCCCCGATCGTAACATCAGGACCAATAACAACACAGGGACCAATCCAGGCTTCTGGATGAATAGAGGCGGAGTGATCTATCACCGCCGTAGCATGAACCCCGCCTGCAACGGCAGAGACCGGATAGATCAATGAAGCGACCTTAGCGTATATAAGGTAAGGATTATCTGTAATTAATGCTGAAACCGGACAATGTTTTGCATCCGCGCTGTTGAGTATGACTGCCGAAGCCGCTGTATCACTCAGGTAGTGGCGATATTTACTATTTGCAAGGAAACAGACCGCACCCTTTTTTGCGTTCTGAATGGTAGCTGCATGGGTAATCTCTAGATCAGGATTACCAACTAGATCTACTCCCAGCGCTTTCGCCAGGTCACCTAAACGATAGGCAACACCAATCACCTGACTAACCTATTGACCAGCCTTATATATCTCTTCCAGTCGCTGAAGCACCTTCGCGGTGAGATCTACACGCTTATTAAAGTAGGCAACACCGTCAGTCAGGATGACATCAACCTTCTCTTCTTCACCAATCTGGGTTACTACCTCACCGACCTTACGCAGCAGACGATTAACCGCCTCATTTCTGCGTAGATTGGCATCTTCACGAAACTCGGTACGCGAGGTGGTCAACTTTCGACGACGTGCCCGTATATCGTTTTCAAGACGTTTTGCCTCTTCAGTGCTCATGACGGCTCCATCACGGGCAAGTTTTTCCTCAAGCTGTTTCAACTGTTTGGCCTTGGCAACCAGATCCTGATCCCGGGCCTGAAACTCCTTCTTGAGTGAATTGCTGATACCTTCAGCCTGAGGCGATTTTTCCATCACTTTATTAAGATCAACCACTCCGACCTTAAAATCACCTGCCGTAGCCGAAATGTTCCAGCTAAACAGAATAGCAACCAAGATGACAAAGACAGATTTCTTCAACGTACTCTCCTAAACTCTTAAAATGCGGTTCCAAATGTAAACTGAAATACTTCTGTTTCATCACCCGACTTATCATTGAGCGGAAAGCCCAAGCTTAAACCCAACGCTCCCATGGGAGATAGCCACCTGGCTGATGCACCTGTCGAATATCGCAATTCCCCTAGATCAAAATCAGCCCCACCATGGGTAGAAAAGACATTACCTGCATCAAAAAACAGTCCTAATCGAATCGACTTTTCCATCAGCTTAAATGGCGCAGGGAAATAAACCTCTGCATTTCCCACTATTTTCACATTGGCCCCTACCGGATCATTACTGCTGTCACGCGGCCCAAGACTATGATCTTTAAAACCCCTGACTGTCTTCGTACCACCGGCAAAGAAGTTTTCCCATAAAGGAAGTCGGGTAGTACTACCATAGGTATCGCCATAGGCCAGATCAGCATTCAAAGCGAATGTAAAAATTTTATTTAGAGGAAAATACTGCTTGTGACGATACGCAATCTTGTAGTATTCCAAGTCACTACCAGGAAGTGTTATCGAAGCAGAAAGACTCTGCATGCCTCCCTTTGTTGGCAACAAAGACGAATTCCGCGAATCCCTTGTCCAAGTAGTCCCTAGTTTGAAATCGAGGAAGCTATCCCCATTTTCTGTCTCGAAGGCACTTACGACATCCGAAGGGGATGCTGCCGGCTTGAAACTGGTACTGATTAAATCGGCAGTAAGATTCACTCGGTCAGTTTCAGTGATAGGAACGCCAAAGCTAATTCCAAACGTGCCAGTGTCAGTTAAATATTTTGCTGTATCAACTTCATCAAAATCTGTTTTCTGGTAGCTAAGGTTAAACCCCCGACTTATCCCATCAACAGTATAATAGGGATTTACATAGCCTAGCCTGTAATGTGTATTAGAAGAACTGTTATCAAAAGCCAATGACACCTGTTTACCTGTACCCAGGAAGTTCTTCTGAGTAAGACTAGTACTAAAGATTACTCCATCAGACTGTGAAAAACCTAGACCAGCCATAAAATTACCCATGGGTTTTTCTGTGACCGATATATTGACATCGACTTGATCCGTTGAACCCGGAACAGGCGGGGTTTCGACATTCACATCATCAAAAAAGCCGAGACGCTGGAGTCGCTCTCTCGAACGGGTCACCTGCTCTGCAGAGTACCAACCCGACTCCATTTGTCGCATTTCGCGCCGTAATACCTCGTCCCGGGTTGCACTATTACCTTTCATGTTAACCCGGCGAACATAAACTCTTTTACCCGGATCAACAAAGTAGGTTATTACAACCTGCTTTTTCTCCTCATCAATATCCGGAATACTATTAACATTGGCAAAAGCGTAGCCGTTATTCCCAAGCAAAGTATTGATCCGCTCAGCACTGCCTATGACTTGTTTGCGTGAGAAAACCTCCCCCCTGACCAGATGAATCATCGGGAAGAAATCCTCTTTAGCCAGAACCAGGTCACCCGTTAAGCGGATATCACTGAGGGTATAAACGTCGCCCTCCTCAATATTGACCGTGACGTAGATATCTTTTTTGTCAGGCGTAATAGAAACCTGTGTTGAGGTGATCTTAAAATTGATATGACCTCGGTCCAGGTAGAATGAGCGAAGTTTCTCAAGATCTCCGGAAAGTTTCTGCCTGGAGTATTGATCATCTTTGGTGAAGGAAGAAAGGAAGCCAGTCGTATTGAGGCTGAACTGATCAAGCAGATCCTCCTCTTCAAAGGCACTGTTGCCAATGATATTGATCTTTTTGATTCGTGCCGTACCACCTTCCGAAATAGTGATATTGATTGCCACTCGGTTCCGCTCAAGTGGCGTAACCGTAGAAGAGAGCTTTACGGCATATTTACCCATATTGAAATACTGTCGCTGCAGCTCTTGCTCTATCTTGGCTAAGATAGAGCGGTTAAATACACGCCCTTCAGCAAGACCAATATCCTTCAGTGCCAACAGTAAAGGGTCTGTATCAAGCGTTTTATTCCCCTCTATTTCGATCTTGGCAATAGCCGGACGCTCTGTTGCAAAAACAATCAGTACATCCCCTTCTCGCTCCAGCTTTACATCTTTAAAAAAGCCGGTCTTAAAGAGAACCCTAATAATCTCACCGGTCTCTTCAGATTCGATTGTCTGCCCAATTTTTACGGGAAGATAATTGAATACCGTTCCAGGTGAGATACGCTGTAAGCCCTCTACCCGAATATCTTTGACGACAAAAGTCTCACTCAAACCAAGCTGAGGAAGTGTGAGTATGAGTGCAAAAAACAAAATGCGAATTGTATTAACCAGGTTCATATTATCTTTATAAGGTTTT
>JAPHUE010000224.1 GCA_026196795.1 Sedimenticola sp. | reverse complement strand
TAAGTCGTAAGTCGGGAGTCGGGAGTCGTGAGTCGTGAGTCGGGAGTCGGGAGTCGGGAGTCGTAAGGTGTTAGGCGTGAAGTATGATTTGTCTGATGTTTTAGGACTTTTGATTTTTAAACTAATAACATTTTCTATGGAATAAACTTATGGACAAGAAAGTAGCTCTTATCACTGGTGTAACTGGCCAGGACGGTGCCTATCTAGCGGAATTTCTACTGAATAAAGGGTATGAAGTACACGGTATTAAACGTCGTGCTTCTTCTTTTAATACTGATCGTATTGATCATCTTTATCAGGATCCCCATGAAACGGGAAGAAAGTTTATTCTTCACTATGGTGATCTGTCAGACTCGATGAGTTTAGTCCGTATTATTCAGCAGATACAGCCTGACGAGATTTACAACTTGGGAGCGCAGAGCCATGTAGCGGTCTCTTTTGAAAGCCCCGAATATACGGCTGACACAGTAGGTTTAGGTGCTCTGCGTATTCTGGATGCGATTCGTATCTCTGGCCTTGAGAAGAAGACCCGTTATTACCAGGCCTCTACCTCTGAGTTGTATGGTGAGGTTCAGGAAACTCCACAGAAAGAGACCACACCATTTTATCCCCGTTCTCCGTATGCGGCTGCCAAGCTTTATGCCTATTGGATTACTGTTAACTATCGTGAAGCTTATGGCATGTATGCCTGTAACGGCATTCTGTTTAATCATGAGTCACCGGTACGGGGCGAGACGTTTGTTACCCGTAAAATTACCCGTGCACTGTCGCGTATTCATCTGGGTCTTCAGGATACGTTGTACCTGGGTAATATGAATGCATTGCGTGATTGGGGTCATGCTAAAGACTATGTTGAGATGCAGTGGTTGATGCTTCAGCAGGATGAGCCGGATGATTTCTGTATCGCTACAGGTGTTCAGTACTCTGTGCGTGATTTTGTGAATTTTGCTTGGGATCATCTGGGTAAGAAGATTTGCTGGGAAGGCGAGGGGATGGATGAGAAGGGTTATGACACTGAAAGCGGTAAGTTGATTGTTGCGGTTGACCCCCGTTATTTCCGCCCCACTGAGGTAGAGACTTTGTTGGGTGATCCTTCAAAAGCAAAAGAGAAGTTAGGCTGGGAACCCAAGATTACGCTGGAAGAGATGGTTCATGAGATGATGGAAAATGATCTCAATTTAGCCAAGCGGGATGAGTTGGTTAAGGAGCATGGGTTTAGGGCGTTTGATTATAATGAGTGAGACAAGTCGTAAGTCGTAAGTCGTAAGTCTTGAGTCTTGAGTCTTGAGTCTTGAGTCTTGAGTCGTAAGTCTTTAGGTACTTGTTATTTATTGGAGATTATTGTGAATTTTGAGGACATGGATGTCTGGAAACGTTCTTCTCGGTTGTCTGTTTCGATTTATCGGGAATTAGTTGACCTGAAGGATTATGGTTTTAAGGATCAGATTACCCGGTCGGGTTTATCTATTCCCAGTAATATCGCTGAGGGTTTTGGTCGTTCGTCTGATAAGGAGAAGCGAAACTTTCTTAATTATGCGAAGGGGTCATGTGCTGAACTTAGGACGCAGACATATATTGGGATTGAAATTGGCTATATAGCACGGAATGTTGGTGCTTGCTGGGTTGATGAGACGAAGGAGTTGTCGGCGATGATTACGGGGCTTATGAGATATCTTAAGTCTTAAGTCGACAGTCTTGAGTCTCGACTCCCGACTTACGACTCCTGACTCCCGACTTACGACTCCCGACTTACGACTTAATACTAAATAAATTAGAGCGGTATCCATGAATAATATTCCACTTAAGTCAAAAATATACATCGCTGGCCATCGTGGGTTGGTTGGGTCTGCTATTGTGCGGCAGTTAGAGGCGCAGGGTTTTTCTAATCTGTTACTTCGGACTCATGCTGAGCTGGATTTGGTTAATCAGGCGCAGGTGAATGACTTTTTTGCTGATGTTAAACCTGATTATGTGATTCTTGCGGCGGCTAAGGTTGGGGGTATTCATGCGAATAATACTTATCCGGCTGAGTTCATTTATCAGAACATGATGATTGAGGCGAATGTTATTGATGCGGCTTATCGCAATGGGGTAGAGCGGTTGCTATTTTTGGGTAGTACTTGTATTTATCCGAAAGCCGTTGCGCAGCCTATGCGTGAAGATGCCTTGTTGACGGATGTTCTTGAGCCTACCAATGAGCCTTATGCCTTGGCGAAGATTGCAGGTATTAAGCTGTGCGAATCCTATAACCGTCAGTATGGAACGGATTATCGTTCTGTGATGCCGACTAATTTGTATGGAATTAATGATAACTTTCATCCAGAAAACTCACATGTTATTCCTGCATTGATGCGTCGTTTTCATGAGGCCAAGATCAATAATGATTCGGAAGTAGTCGTCTGGGGTACAGGGACGCCTATGCGTGAGTTTCTGTATGTTGATGATATGGCGGAGGCTTCTCTGTTTGTTTTAGATTTGGATGTGCCAACGTATCAGGCGAATACTAAACCGATGTTGTCACATATTAATGTGGGTACCGGTATTGATGTAACCATTCGTGAAATGGCAGAAACCATGAAGCGGGTTGTAGGTTTTGAAGGTGAGCTGGTGTTTGATTCCAGTAAACCGGATGGTTCGCCACGTAAATTGATTGATGTTTCTCGATTGGCGGCTATGGGTTGGCGTTCTTCGGTTGATTTGGAAGAGGGGTTGCGGCGGACTTATGGGTGGTTTGTTAGTCTTGAGTCGTAAGTCGTAAGTCGTGAGTCTTGAGTCGTAAGTCGTAAGTCTTAAATGCTTGGTACCGACTTACGACTCCAGACTTATGACTTCTATTGACTTCTATTGACTTCTATTGACTTCTATTGACTTTCGTCCTCCTAACCCTCTATCAACTATAGGGTTTATCAAATTATCATTTCGTCTATTTCCCGCCGTTTCATTGATCTAGGATGTTCTATCCTGATAAAATAGCCTTAGGAAAATACTTGCGATAGCAGGTTATTAGTAAATACGCAGTTACGCGTTGTAGGGATTATAGAATGGATTCGCCTAAGGAATTGGCTGAGTGGACTGAGCTGCAAATGCATTGGCAAGAGATGTCTTCTGTCCATATGCGGGATCTTTTTGCAGTTGATGATCAGCGGTTTGATCGTTATTCACTCGAAGCTTGTGGTCTGCTGTTTGATTATTCTAAAAACATCATTAACAGCAAAACGCTGGATCTCCTCACAAGCCTGGCTGACAGGCGCGGTTTAGCAACAAAAATTCAACAGATGTTCAGTGGTGAACCGATTAATTTCACCGAGCAACGTCCTGCCTTACATATCGCTTTACGAAACCGCACTGATTATCCTATTGCTGTTAATGGCAAGGATGTGATGCCTGATGTTGATCGTGTCTTACAACAGATGCGGATATTCACTGAAGCGGTTCGTTCTGGTGAATGGTTGGGCTACAGCGGTAAACGCATCACGGACGTTGTTAATATTGGTATTGGTGGTTCGCATCTTGGTCCCATGATGGTGACTAAAGCACTTAAACCCTATCACCATCCGGATCTTGGTTTTCATTTTGTTTCAAATATTGATGGTACTCATCTTACTGAAACACTTAAAAAGCTTAATCCTGAAACGACACTTTTTATTGTCTCTTCAAAATCATTCACTACCCAGGAAACACTTTCCAATGCCCATGCAGCGCGTCGCTGGCTGTTGTCCGGTATAAAGGATGGTGGCCAGGTGGCACGGCATTTTGTTGCGGTATCTGCCAACAGTAAGAAAGTTGCTGCGTTTGGTATTAATCCTGACAATATGTTTTCTATCTGGGACTGGGTAGGTGGTCGTTACTCTGTCTGGTCAGCAATTGGTCTGCCGATAGCCATTGCTATTGGGATGGATCAGTTTGTTGAATTCCTGAACGGTGCGCGGGAGATGGATCAGCATTTTCGCACGGCTGATTTTTCTCAGAACATGCCGGTCATTATGGCGATGCTGGGTGTTTGGTATAACAATTTCGCTAGTATTAATAACCATGCGATTATGCCTTATGATCAGTATCTTAGGTTATTGCCTGATTATCTCCAACAAACGGATATGGAGAGTAATGGCAAGGGCAAGCATGCTAATGGTGATGATGTAACTATCAGCACCGGGCCAATCATTTGGGGGTCTGTGGGAGCCGATGCTCAGCACGCCTATTTTCAGCTGTTTCATCAAGGCAGACAGTCAACGACTTGTGATTTTATTGTTCCGGTTCGTAGTCATAATGAATTGGGTGATCATCATCAGAAACTGTTGGCCAACTGTCTGGCGCAAACAGAGGCATTATTGATGGGCCGGTCTGCTCATCAGGTTCAACATGAAATGCGCTTGGCCGGGTATCCTGGAGATGAGATTAAGCGTTTGCTACCACACCGTACTTTTTCAGGGAATCGACCTAGCAACACCATTCTGATGGAACAGATAACGCCAGCCACTCTCGGCTCGTTAATCGCTTTGTATGAGCACAAGATATTTGTACAGGGTGTTATCTGGGGGATCAATTCATTTGACCAGTGGGGTGTTGAGCTGGGTAAAGAGTTGGCCGGTGTTATTCTTGCCGAGATGAAAGGGCAGAGCAGTGAAGCGTCACATGACTGTTCTACCATGAACCTGGTACGTTACTGCCAGTTGGTTAGAGGTGATACCAAGCCCGCAGCCATGAAGTTGGATAAGCCTTTAACGGGTTATAAAATGACCGGTTCACAGCATTCCACAGGCCCAACGTTGGAATAATCCTATAGCTAAAACGTAGGTTGGGCTAAGCGCAGCGAAGCCCAACGCCTCCGAACCATTCTATAGCATTATTTGTTGGTTCAAGATTGTTGGGCTTCACGTTGTTCAGCCCAACCTACGGGGGTTTATCTCAACAACGTAGGTTGGGCTAAGCGCAGCGAAGCCCAACACCTCCGAGCCATTCTATAGCATTATTTGTTGGTTCAAGATTGTTGGGCTTCACGTTGTTCAGCCCAACCTACGGGGGGTTATATCAACAACGTAGGTTGGGCTAAGCGCAGCGAAGCCCAACGCCTCCGAACCATTCTATAGTATTATTTGTTGATTCAAGATTGTTGGGCTTCACGTTGTTCAGCCCAACCTACGGCTTTTATATCAACAATGTAGGTTGGGCTAAGCGCAGCGAAGCCCAACGCCTCCCAACCATCCAGCAACATTTGCGGTCATACACCGGTATTGATTGTGTGTTCGGGATTGTTGGGCTTCACGTTGTTCAGCCCAACCTACGGGGCTTTTATCAACACAACGTAATTCATTCCAACCTACGTTGGATTCCGTTAAATTAACACTACCCGGTTGCGTCCACTCTGTTTGGCGGTTTGTAGGTTGTGATCGGCTACTTTGAAAAGATCAGCCGCTGTTTGATGTTTCTCTGGATCATAGAGTATGGCACCGATACTGACGGTGGCGGTGAGTGTTCCCATGGATGTCATGAGTGGTTGTTTCATGACACCTTCCCGTAGCCGTTCTGCAATTATTCCCAATTCATCCTGATCTGATGGCCAGACCAGTGCGGTGAACTCTTCACCACCCCAGCGATAGATGTTATCGGCTGATCTGATTGAATGGGTGAAACGCTCTTTCAACGCTTTTAAAAATTCATCCCCAACGGTATGGCCGTATTCATCATTGATGCGCTTAAAATGATCGATGTCTATGACTAATAACCCGAGGTTGGTTTTATTGCGTTTTGCATAGGCCATTTTCTGATCAATATCGCGATCAAACTGGCGTCTGTTGGGCAGGCCGGTGAGGGTGTCCTCAATGGCCATGACATTCAGACGTGTTGTGAGGTTGTCATAGAGTATGGAGGTGATCTCATCGGAGGCGGCCTCCAGGTCTAGCAGGTATTCGGTCACGGCATGTGGTTTGCCCGCGTTAACATCGTCCACTGCCATGGCGGCCAGTTTGTGTAATCGGGTATGTGCAATCTCCAGTGCCGTCTGAAACTGTGCAGGGAGTTCATCCATTCCTCCACTATCCAACCAGCGACCCAGCGTGCATTCATGCTTTGACAGCGGCAGCGCAATCTCGTTTGGTGTGTCACCCAGCGCCAGGCGATAGGCTTTGAGTTTCCAGCGGTAATGTTCGATGTAGGCATTCAGAATGCCATCCTGATCGGCGGGTGAGAGTTGATTGAACATGCGGGAGGCACGTTTAATCTCTTGCTCTGAACTTTGCTGATGCCGAATCAGTACATGATCCAGATGGTGAACAACGGCCTGAATGGATTGGGCCAGATCCACAACCCGGCAGAGTGAGCGCGCCAGTTGATGATCCATGAGATCACCACCGATGTTGATAAAAATATCACGCAACTGGGTGAGCGAGGCAATGGCGGTACCAGAATCCAATGCCCTTTTTCGCCAGTGACTGGCTTGTTGATATTGAACCGAAAAGAAGTGGTCTGAATAATCTGCGCTGAAAAAGCTGGGCAGATAGTCTGCTATGAAAGGGCTGGTCTCTTTTGGCCAATCAGCTGAGTTATGAAACCACGCCTCATATTTATCCGTATGTTTAGACAACTCACTCTGAATAACATCGCTGTACTCTTTTATGAGTTCAATATCGTTTTGTTCCAGGCCCACGAGGGTTCGTAAACGCGTAATCTCTGACATCAGATTGTCCTAAGCATGAGTCGTTTGGCGGCACTTTGCGAATACGGCAGGGGAACAGAGGCGGCCAGATAAAAAATCCTGGGAAGGTACGGTTATTTGTTAGATACCATTGTACTTTGAAGGTTTTATGATGTCATTTAAAGACAGCATTGCGCTAGCCGGTATATATGTGTTATCTGCCGTAAGGATTTTTGTATTCACACACAATTTGTCTACACTGCTATGTAATGGCTCTGAAATAATGGATGGCAATACTGTCTAGCAGGTGCCTCAGCGTTCTTTTGTAGAGGCAGCTTTATGCGCAAACCGCTTAAACCACGATCGTCACACAGCAAAACCCGGGCAGATATTGAAGCTGAGCTTGAGAATCTTTACGCCCATATTACTGACTGTGGGTTGTGTGATATTCCCGATGTGGAGATCTCTCTGTCACGACTGTTGCTTGAGGATAAGCGCACAGAGAGTGTGATCATGGATCTGGCGCTGGATGCCATCGTTATCATTGATGAGACCGGCGCCATTGTCACTTTTAATCAATCAGCAGAATCCATGTTCGGCTACCAGCGCAGAGAGGTGATTGGGCGAGAGATAGCCAGTGCTATTATCCCGCCTTCCTATCGAGCGCAGCACTACGCAGGCTTTACCCGGTTTTTAACGACTGGGGAGGCTCACATTATCGATAAGCGGGTTGAAGTCACGGCCATGCGGGCTGATGAGAGTGAGTTTCCGGTTGAGTTGACGGTGACTGCTTTTCATATAAGGGGTACCCGATTCTTTACCGCCTTTATCCGTGATATATCAGACCGATTACAGATGGAGCAGCGGCTTCGTGATGAGAAGGCGCTGGTTCAACTGCTGCATCGTTTGACTTCGTTAGCTAATGAGGCCAGCAGTACTCATAAGGTGATGAAAGGTTTTCTGCGGGAGGTCTGCGAGTACACCGGGTGGCCGGTGGGCCATGTGTTTCTGGTTGATCACGACAAACCCTGTACTGAACTGGTGTCATCCCGTTGCTGGTATCTTGCCGATGAGCAGGGATACGCGGATTTTAAAGCCGCAACAGAAAGTATGGTTTTTGCATCGGGTTCTGGATTACCCGGTCGCGTCTTTTTATCTGGAACACCACTTTGGGTTGAGGATATTAGTCATGACTTTAATTTTCCCCGTGCACAGCTTATCGATGACCTTTCGCTGAAAACGGGTTTCGGACTTCCCATCAAGATTGGTAAAGAGGTGGTCGGTGTTCTTGAGTTTTTTACACCGGAAGCTGCTGAATGCAATGATGGGTTTCTGGATACTCTGGGGCATATTGGTATCGAGCTTGGGCGAGTGGTGGAGCGGGAGCAGAACGCGGAACAGCTAAGGCATCTTGCCGATTTAGATGATTTAACCGGCCTGCCTAATTTACGAGTGGGACGTGATCGCCTGATTCAGACTGTGATCAGATGTAAACGACAGAATGATCGTTTTGCGGTGCTGTTTGTTGATCTGGATGGTTTCAAAGAGGTGAATGATTCACTGGGTCATGAGATGGGTGACAAGGTGTTACGGGTTGTGGGTAGACGACTATCCCAGGCGTTGCGCGAAATGGATACCGTAGCTCGGGTGGGTGGTGATGAGTTTATAATTATCGCCTATCCCATTGAATCAAAAGCGGCCATTGTCACCGTGGCCGAAAAAGTGGTAGCCGCTGTTGCCAAGCCAATCAAGTCGGATGGCCTCGAGGCACAAGTAAGTGCCAGTGTAGGCATAGCCCTGTTTCCTGAAGATACCCAAGAGGCGAGTGAGTTATTGAAACTGGCAGACAAAGCCATGTACAGTGTTAAAAAGAAAGGAAAAAACAGTTTCAGTTTTTACAGAGATGCCGATGAGTAAGTTTGATTGTTGTTTATAAAACCATTCGATTACGCCTAATAACGTAAATACCGCCACCGTGTATTTACCCCTTCACCCCGTAGGTTGGGCTAAACAAAGTGAAGCCCAACAACAAAACATCAATAGCGTAAACTCCACAAAGAATGCAACCCGTAGGTTGGGCTGAACAAAGTGAAGCCCAACAACAAAACACCAATAGTGTAAACTCCACAAGAAACACAACCCGTAGGTTGGGCTGAACAGAGTGAAGCCCAACAACAACCAACAACCAATCTAAAATCTACAAGGAACGTAGTAATGAGATACAGAAGATCAATTACACATGGCGGTACCTATTTTTTTACGGTAAATCTTCTTAATCGTAAACACCCTCTCCTGGTTGAACAGATTGAATTACTGCGCCACGTAATTCGCCAGGTGAAACTCCGGCATCCCTTCCATATTGATGCCATTGTGATATTGCCTGATCACCTGCATACCATATGGACCTTGCCAGAAGGCGATAGCGACTATCCAAAGCGATGGATGTTAATCAAGAGTGGCTTTTCACGCGGCGTGGGTATAAAAGAGCCGCGTAATCCAAGTCGAATAGCGAAAAGGGAACGGGGTATATGGCAGCGTCGCTATTGGGAGCACATGATCCGCGATGAAAGAGATTACGCTATGCACATGGATTATATCCATTACAACCCGGTAAAACATGGCCGGGTAGAGCGCGCATCGGATTGGCCTTATTCCAGTATCCATCGTTACATCCAAAACGGCATGCTTGATCAAGATTGGGGTGTAGAGACCTCTTTAGATGAGGGTGAGTTTGGAGAGTGATCCTGAGGTGTCGAGGTGTTGGGCTTCGCTACGCTCAGCCCAACCTACGTATGCACCCATATGAAAACCCTATAAGAAAACCCGGTAGGTTGGGCTAAACAAAGTGAAGCCCAACGATCTAAAGAATGGACAATCAGGCTTTCTTTAGCCGGACCAGTTTATCCTTCGATGCCAGCAGTGCCCCACCAATAATCAGAATACAGGAGAGCATGATAATCATGTTTGTTTCTGCTTTTCCAAACAGTATCAATAACAGTGTTGAGAGTAGCGGGGCGCTGTAGGAGAGTACGCCGATCAGTTGTAGATCACCGTGTTTGGTTCCATAGTCCCAGACAAAGAAGGCCAGGCCGAGTGGACCCAGTCCCATGGCGATAATGAAAATAATTTGGATCAGATCTGGGGTAGCCCAGCTCTCGGATAGAAAGTGGCAGACAAACGCCAGAAGAGAGGTCATTCCACAAAATCCGCTGACAGCGGACGTGGGTATGTGTTCAAACCGGCGATTAGAAACGGAATAGGTGGCCCAGATGACCGCAGAAGCCACGGCCGCGAGGTAACCCCCCAGTGCTTCGCTCTGAAACGAGATATCCCCTTTCATCGCAACCAGTAGAAAGGCGCCGGAGAACCCCAGCAAGGCTCCGGCTGTATGAAACCAGCGCAGACGCTCGCCGGGCAGAAGTGATGAGAACAGTACGATCAGCAGCGGCCACAGGTAATTGATTAAATTGGCTTCAACCGCTGGCGCTGTACGCAGGGCAACAAAATAGAAAAAGTGATAACCAAACAGGCCACCCACACTCACTATCCAGACGGTTAGCTGTGTTTTGCCTCTTCTGATAATAGTTTCACCACGATAAAGCAGCAGCAGTGTGCTGACACAAAAGGCCACCAGAAAGGTCAGAGCCAGCAACTGAAAAGGCGGAATGCCTTCTGTCATTGTGGTGAAGAGCGCAAGTGTTGACCAGAGCAGGATGGCAATCCCGCCAATGAGTGTGGCGCGATTGCGCTTTTGTTGATCCACTGTCACGCGTCAAGCTCTTCAAGCAGTTCACGACTGCGCCAGATATCCAGCAGCGTGTAGCCAATATTACTGGCGAGTATGATAGCCATGCCAATCAATAGCGTGATGCTGAACGCTTCTGAGAGAATAAGCACGGCCAGTCCAAAACCAAAGATGGGTTCAAGGTAGGAGAGAATGGGGGCCAGGGTTGTTCTGACACTGCCGAAACCTTTGAAGTAGACCAGACCACCCAAGGCTGTGGCTATAAAGCCCATGCCAAAGGCGTAGCTGAGATTTTCCGTTGATAACAAGACGGGAAAGATAAACAGTGCAGGCAGCATGATGAGTGTGCCAATACAGGAACTGGCGACAATCATCTGGTCCGTTTTGATACCCCGGGTTTTCATGACCCGGATCAGCACCATGCTGAAAGAGAAGGCGATACTGGCGCCAAGAGCCGCCCCCAATCCAACTATCGATGATAGGGAACCAAAACTGGGTAACTGGGTTGTTCCCATAATAATGGTCAAGAGTCCGCAAAGATTCAGGAACACTGACAGGTAATAAGCGCGTCTGAACTGGGTGGGGCGCATTCCAGGAAACAGAAAACGACAGGCCAGTTTTTCTGCCAGGGGAAACCAGATGGCAGCGGTATACAGCAGTATGACGCTAAGGCCTACTGAAAGCAGTACGGCACCCAGTGTATAGAGGGCAACCACCAGTGCCATGGCCATGCCGACCATTAGCCAGAGTGCTTTGTGATGACGATAAAAATGGATTGATTCAGCCAGTTTTTCTTTTGTGGCACTGGGAAACAGGGGATAGGTAATTAATGCCAGCAGCGGCAGGCTGAGTACGCAGAATAGAAATCTCAAGAATACAATATTGGCCGGGTGGGTCTGCACAATCATATTGGCAAAGATACCCATGGAGCCCATCATCAGGCAACCGAGGACCAAGGTGAAAATGTGTCGGTTTTCACTTTGTTGAAAGAGATTTGACACCCTGTTTCCCCTTGATTAGACAGTGGCATTATCTGTCTGAAAGAGGTGAATTATAGAGTGTTAACGTATTGAAACAAGCATTAAAAATAGCCCCAATACGAACACCCGTAGGTTGGGATAAACAAATATCACCAATAAGAACGTCCGTAGGTTGGGCTAAACAAAGTGAAGCCCAACGATCTGGGTATTCACCGGTACATCCCCAAACGGTATGCTTGAACAAGACAGGAATTCCTGCCTTTTTTAGTTTACCGAGAAACGTATACGTTTCTTCTCAGCCGGTGCTTCTTTTTGCCCCGAATCTGTTTCGCGGCCTGCTTGGCCCGTTTCTCGGCGGCTTGTATCAACAGCTGCTGGCAGCTTGTATTCTGGCTGTCATCAGCGGGTTGGCGCTGTATGAAGCTGCCATCAGGTTGCATCTCCCAGGCACTGCGTTGATCATTAAGCTGTGTATCGAGGAAAAAGCGTAACTCGTTACAGATTGTACTATCAGTTACCGGTGTAACCACTTCAACACGTGATTCAAGATTTCGCTTCATGGCGTCAGCCGAGCCGATCAGATACTCATCTTCGCCCCCATTCTGGAAATAGTAGATGCGAGTATGTTCCAGAAAGCGACCGACGATGCCGATCACCCGGGCGCTTTCAGAGAGGCCAGGGATGCCTGGGCGAAAACGACAGGTGTCGCGTACAATCAGATCTATCTTCACGCCATCACGTGCGGCTTCGTAAAGCGCGCGGGTGATATCCACATCCTCCAGGGCATTCATCTTGAATTGAATCAGCCCAGGATTCTCTTCGGTGTGCAGTTTCCGCTCACGTTTTATTTTGGCCAGCAGGGCGACCTTGAGTAGTTTTGGTGATGGGAGCAGCTTGCGATAACTGCGGGGTTGGGTATAGCCGGTTGTCAGGTAGTTGAACAATTCGGTGGCGTCTTTACCCAGCTCTTCATCATTGGTGAGTATCCCGAGGTCAGAGTAGAGTCTGGCGGTTCCGGCGTGATAGTTGCCGGTACCGATATGCAGATACCGTTTCAGTCCGCTGTAGTCATTGCGTATTACAAGAATAATCTTTGAATGGGTTTTGAGTCCCACTACGCCATAGGTGACATGTACGCCGGCTTCTTCCATGCGGTTTGCCCAGCGTATGTTGGCGGCCTCGTCAAACCGTGCCTTGAGTTCCACCACTACTGCGACCTGCTTGCCATTTTTTGCCGCACTGATCAGGTAGTCGACCACTTTGGTGTCGCTGGATGTGCGGTATAGGGTCATTTTTATCGCGCGAACTTTCGGGTCGGTACTGGCTTCTTTTAAAAACCTTTCGACAGAGGTGCCAAATGATTCATAGGGGTGTTGTAAAAGCAGTGGACCACGGTCGCGGATGATATGAAAGATACTGCGGTTATCGGCCAGTTCCGGATGATCTATGGGCTGGTGAGGAGGGTCGCGCAACTCAGGCACATCCAGCGAGGCAATCTCAAACAGATTACGCATGGCAGGCAGTGTGGTGATGTCATACACATCACTCTCTTCATCCAGGAATAGCTCTGCTGAAAGCATGCCGCGATGGATTGGCTGCACATCTTTCTTCAACTGAAGACGCACAATCGGTGCGAAGCGTCGATCTCTCAGTTCAGATTCGATCAGTGACAGCAGGTCATCGGCATGTTCCTCATTGCGTTCCGTGTTGGCGTTTCGTGTAACCCGGAAGACATCGCAGGTGATGATCTCCATCTCCGGCAGTAGCATATCCAGATTGTTTGCGATGACGTATTCAAGCGGTATGAAGTGCTTTCGATCATTCAGCTGCAGAAAACGCGGTATGCCGGCGCCGACGGGTACCTTGATGCGGGTCAGGGATGTTTTTGTGCTGTTACCGGGGTAGCGTACATGGACCAGCAAGTTGAGTGACAGATTAGAGATAAACGGAAACGGATGTGCCGGATCAATTGACTGTGGTGTGACTAGTGGAAAGATATTTTTGTGGTAATAGTCACGGAGGTAGTGTTTGTCCTCATCGCCGAGTTCTTCGTAGCTGAGAATAGCGATGTCATGCTCGCGCAGTCCAGAGGTCACGGCCAAGTAGTTTTTACTGATCTGCGCTTCAATATCACGCACTACCTCGGAACACTCATCGATCTGTTGTTGTGGTGTTCGGCCATCGACCGTTAATGTGGCCACGCCTGCGCCAACCTGTTGTTTCAGGCCACCCAGCCGTTTCATGAAGAACTCATCCATGTTACTGCTGACAATGGCAATGAATTTCAGTCGTTCAAGTAGTGGGTTACGCTCATCAGCCGCTTCATTCAGCACACGCTTGTTGAACTCCAGCCAGGTCAATTCGCGGTTCAGGTAGTACTCGCTGGACGAGAGATCAATCGACTTTTCTTCATCCGCTGTCTCGGGCGTGGTATCCGATTTGGTGGGTGTCTTGATAATCTCTGTGGTCACTTCGGCTGTATCTGGCATGGTGATTTCCGTGTGGGCTGATCAATAACGATTATTTTACTTTTAACTCAACTAGCTACTACTGTTTATTATAGTAGTTTCGCAGTGTTTGTAGAGAGTGTCGATAGTGATATTGAATCTGGTCCAAAGTATAGCGGTGTTCTGTTGATACAGGACAACTGTTTCGGGACAGGCATTGATCACTACAGGCCGATTGAGCTGATAACCTGTAACGGGCACAACGATTCATATCGATCGGCCGCTCTTTGGTGAGGGCTTTTGCCGGACACTGAGAAAGGCAGGGTGGGTCTGAACAGGTTTTACAGGGGCTGTCAGGTTGCGTGTTTACTCTAATGGAAAGTGGCGCATTGGTTAGCAGGGCAGCACGATAGGCATACCACAGGCCCCATTGAGGATTGATTCCAAGGCCAAGGGGGGAGTCGGTGTGCCAACCCGCCCGGGTGCCGAGTTGTTGCAGAGCAACAGGTGCAGCGCCGGGATAGACTATTTGGTAGTGAAAACCGGTTAAGACATGGTCGGCAAATTCCCGTGCGGCGGTTTCACTGTAATGATCGATTGGATCGGGATGGGTCTGTTTTTCGATCTTGAGATGACTCCAGAGTGATGTTCCACCATGGCCGATAAGGATGATGCGGGTATCCGTTGTGAGTGGAAAGTCAAAGTGTGTCAGGGTCTGCCGGGCCGATTCTGGAAGCGTTGTGTATGCCAGTATTGCAAATAGATTGAGGCCCTTGTCGGCCAGGTTATGGATGGCCGGTTCGAGTTGTTGCTGTGGGCTGGTCGCCACGAAAGCCTATCCTGTCGATATGAAAGAGTAACTATAAAGCCTGCCCATTACAGACTTATTAAGCCATTGCTTGAGATAAACCAGTGCGGGTCTTGCCGGAGTTGTCCGTTACTCTTCAAAACAGATTTCTACAAAGAAATCTCCCTGTTCGGAATGGAACGGTAATACCACTGTCTGCCCCTTGGTCATGTGGGTGATGATATGGTTTTTTCCGGCAACGACTCCTGGAATGGCAAGATCGAAATCATAGCCCATTTCACTCAGGGTACGTTTGGCGCCACCCGTAACAATGTTAGTGATTTCACCCACCAGATCGGTCAC
>JAPHUE010000008.1 GCA_026196795.1 Sedimenticola sp. | reverse complement strand
CGAGTGGTCCGTCGAACTGGAAGATGTCCACATGAATGTGGAGTCTCACCTGACCCAGGCGATTGGTGATGCCGGTAAGAAGCTGCATACCGGCCGTTCTCGCAACGATCAAGTGGCCACCGACATACGGCTCTATTTACGTGACGAGATCGAGGCCATACGGGCCGAGATCCTGCGTCTGCAGAATGCCCTGCTGGATACCGCAGAACGCGAGGCAGACACCATCATGCCCGGATTCACCCATCTGCAGACGGCGCAGCCTGTCACCTTCGGCCATCACCTGATGGCCTGGTTCGAGATGCTTGACCGGGACCGGGAACGTCTGGCCGACTGTAACAAGCGGGTCAATATTATGCCCCTGGGTTCAGCCGCCCTGGCCGGCACCACCTATCCGATTGACCGTCACTACACGGCAGAGCTGTTGGGTTTCGATCGCCCCAGTGAAAACTCCCTGGATTCGGTCAGCGACCGGGATTTTGCCATCGAGTTCAGTGCCGCCGCGGCGCTGATTATGATGCACCTGTCACGGATGTCTGAAGAGCTGATCATCTGGTCATCTGCCCAGTTCAACTTTGTCGATCTCTCCGACAGCTTCTGCACCGGCTCCTCTATCATGCCGCAGAAAAAGAACCCTGATGTCCCGGAACTGGTACGGGGCAAGACCGGCCGTATCTTTGGTCATCTAATGGGACTGCTGACCCTGATGAAAGGCCAGCCGCTGGCCTACAACAAAGATAACCAGGAAGACAAGGAACCCCTGTTTGATACCGTGGATAACCTGAAGGGTTCACTCAAGGTGTTTGCCGATATGATTCCGGCCATCACCTGCAAGCCTCAGAGTATGCGTGAAGCGACCATGAAGGGCTTTGCCACCGCCACTGATCTGGCAGACTACCTGGTACGCAAAGGCACCCCCTTTCGCGATGCCCATGAGGTGGTCGGCAAGGCCGTCGCGCTGGGTGTAGCCAAGGGGTGTGATCTCTCTGATTTGAGCCTGGATGAACTACAGGGCTTCTCTGAGCAGATCACTGATGATGTTTTTGATGTATTGACCCTGGAGGGCTCCGTAGCCGCCCGCGATCACATCGGCGGCACTGCACCAGCCCAGGTGCGAGCCGCTATCAAGCGCGCCCGTGACAGGCTGAGCGGTCAGTAGGCGCTTACCAACTACGATAAGGGTGGGCACCAACTCGTGTGCTCACCCTAACCCACCGCACCCGGTCAAGCCTGTATCGAGAATGCGACAGGGAATTGAATAGACGCCGTACACTATCCCATCCACAGCCTGTATAGTTACCCAGGCAACCAAACCGGAGGGCAACCCATGACACAACCCCAACAGAGCGAAAACGCTACCGACTTAATTCTGCGTGAGGACCGGGACGGCATCGCCTATCTCACACTCAACCGGCCCAACCAGTTCAACGCCCTCTCCGAAGAGCTACTTGATGGCCTGCAACACCAGCTGGACAGCATCGCCGAAGATAAGTCCGTTCGGGTTGTGGTGCTGGCAGGCAATGGCCGCGCCTTCTGTGCCGGCCACGACCTGAAACAGATGCGTACCCAGAGTGAGCGTGACTACTTCCACCAACTCTTTACCCGCTGCGGCAAGGTGATGACTCGCATCAGCACCCTGCCCCAGCCGGTCATTGCCCGGGTCCACGGGATTGCCACCGCCGCGGGCTGTCAGCTGGTCGCCTCCTGTGATCTGGCGATTGCGGAAGAGGGGGCGCGCTTTGCGGTTTCTGGCATCAATGTCGGTCTGTTCTGCGGCACCCCCAGTGTACCCCTGTCACGAAATGTAGGCAGAAAACAGGCGATGGAGATGTTGCTGACCGGCGGCTTTATCTCGGCCCAGCAGGCCGCTGCCGAAGGCCTGATCAATCGCGCCGTACCTCTGGAGCAACTGGACAGTGAAGTACTCAAACTGGCCCAGGCGATCTGTAACAAATCCAGTGCCTCCATTGCGCTTGGCAAGGCCATGTACTACAAACAGCTGGAGATGGGGGTCGATCAGGCTTACCAGTATGCCAGTGAGGCGATGGCGGATAACATGATGTTCCGGGATGTCGGCGAAGGGATCGACGCCTTTACTGAGAAGCGCACACCCAACTGGGAAGACCGGTAACCGTCCGATGTTTCAACTGCACCCCCGTCTGGAAGCGGATACCTTCTCCGTCTGTCAGCTGACACTCTGTGAAGTCCGCCTGATGGATGATCAGCGCTTTCCCTGGCTGATCCTGGTACCCAGGCGAGCTGATATCACCGAGGTTCATCAGCTCAGCCTGGAGGATCAACAGCAGCTGATGATAGAAAGCACACTGGCCTCCAAGGTGCTGGAACAACAGAGCCAGCCAGACAAGATCAACGTGGCCGCCCTGGGCAATGTGGTTTCACAACTGCACTGGCATGTGGTGGCCCGGCAGCAAAGTGACTCTTGCTGGCCCGGCCCTGTCTGGGGATGTGGAGAACGACAACCCTACCCAGAGGACGCAAGCACGGCACTCTGTTCAGCACTGCAAAGAAGGTTTCATGATGTCTGATCAACCTGATGATTCACTGGAGAAACTAAACCAGCGGCTCCTGGCCTTTGCCCAAGAGCGGGATTGGGAGCAGTTCCACTCACCGAAAAATCTGGCTATGGCGCTGATAGCCGAGTGTGCCGAGCTGGTTGAGCACTTCCAGTGGCTGACCGAAGAGCAGAGCCAGCAACTTTCAGCAGAAAAAAAGGATGAAGTCGCCATGGAGCTGGCGGATATCCTGATCTATACGATACGAACCGCAGAACGGCTGGATATCGACCTGATTGACGCAGCAAATCAAAAAATTGAAATAAACGAATCTCGTTATCCTGCTCAGAAGGTGTTTGGGGATGCCCGAAGGGCCGATGAATACCCGGACGAGTAATCGGCACAACCCATCATCGAATCCAGCTTAACAGTCGCCGAATCCCTTTCGGTTTACGTCGCTGCTGTTCCAGCCAACCCAATTGCGCCTCTGCCTGACTGGCAACCAGCACCGCCTCAGGGACACGTTCTCTAATAGCCTGAAACAAATTGAGGGTGATGCCTTTGCCCTGTCGGTGACTAACCCATAACAGATTAAGCTTTAGATTCAGGTCAGCAAAAACGACCTGGTGGGCATGGGCGTCGAATAGCCCCTTCAACTCATCCAGCAGCGCATTGCGCCGGCTCGCTGACCACTGCTTCAGTCCAGGTATCAACAGCATAAAGTCATTCAGGCATTGCCCTGAAGCATCTGTCGTAGGCACCCGACGCCAGAGGTGCTTGCCTGGAACCAGCTGCTGATCTTGATCAATGATTCGAAGGGTCATCTCATATCTGCTCAAAAATGCCACCCAATGGAGTTAACTATAGACTAAATTAATTCCACGAGATCTAAAGTTTAGGCTGATATGGACGCATATAAGGTTGTTAAGCTATTAAAAAAATATCAGATCGGAGGATCTCAGTCTTGACGCACGCAAGTAGCAATATCTACCAGTATCTGCAGACCAACCCCTGTGGTGTGCTGATTTTGGATCAGACAGGCAACATTACCTGGCTGAATCCCGCGCTGGAGGCGATGCTGGCACTGAAGTCAGATCAACTGGTAGGACAAAACAGAGAACGTTTTCCCTTCACCACACACCGTGGCCTGTTTAAAGGTTCAGGTCTGATGCATCTGTTCGGGCCCGGCGTTGAGCAGGAACGCTGGTTACTCTGCACAGTTGAAGAGCTGAATGATCCCGACCCAGCCAACCACACCCTGAAGTATTTTCAGGATGTCACTGAGCAAGTGCAGTTAAGGGAGGAGAATCAGCGACTACAGAAACAGGTCGAAGAGCTTGCCATCACCGACGAACTCACTGGCCTGGCCAACCGGCAATCGCTCACTCGTGCGCTCAATGCACAGGTAGCGCGTAGCCGCCGCTACCAGAACCCATTAAGCCTGGCGGTTATCTCACTTGAAGACAGTAAAACAAGCGAGCCGCTGCCTAACGAGGCTATTCTGTCCATCAGCCGCTACCTTCGGGATCGACTTCGCTGGGTAGATCTGATCGCCCGCTGGGATCATAACCAGTTCATTACCATTCTCCCGGAAACCAAGCTCCAGGATGGTACGGATCTACTGGAAAAAGTGCGCGCCGAATTTGCCGACCTGAGCTGGCCTGAGCAGTTTAATCCTGAACATCTCTCACTGCAGTTTGGCTTGGCTGAATGGCATAAAGGACAGGATGCTCGCCTCCTCTTGAAGCAGGCATTCACTAATCTGTTCGAGGGCGAAGTCGAGGCTACACCCTCCTGAGGGTTACACTATGGCCGATGCAGTTTCCTACAAAGACGGTATCGGCCGCCAGGAATTACGCACCGTTCGCCGGCGCTTTCTGGGTCTGCATCGGGAACGCCTGCGTATAATTGGGCAGGAGCTGACACCGAGTCAGCAGACCTTTCTTGATATATTACCCCTGCTGTTTCATATCAATCACCCCACCCTACCGGGCTTTGCCGGCACGGAGGCACCCACCGGCATACCTGACTACACACCATCCCAGACCGCTCTGCGCATTGCCCGTAAGCTCAGCCGCAGTTTCGAATACAAGAAGATTGCCCATCCCCGCTTCTATATCCACGCTCTCTATTTGATGGGCAGTATCGGCAGCATCGCCCATACCAGTGGCAGTGATTTCGATATCTGGCTCTGCCACGATGCCAGTTTGAGCAGTGCCGAGCGGGAGCTACTCAAAAAGAAGGCAAAAAAGATCGAGGTCTGGGGCAGTGAATTCAACATGGAAGTGCATTTTTTCCTGATGGATGTGGACGCCTTCCGTAGCGGCAAGCTGGATGCCCTCTCCCATGAGAGCAGTGGCACCACCCAGCCGCACCTGCTACTGGAAGAGTTTTATCGAACCGGCGTCCTGTTGGCCGGACGCTATCCTGTCTGGTGGATGGTGCCACCAGAGGAGGAGCAGAACTACACGCAGTATGTGAAAATGCTGTTTGAAAAACGCTTTGTGGATCCCATGGATTGTCTGGATTTTGGCAGCCTGGAATCGATCCCGGTAGAAGAGTTTATCGGGGCCGCCCACTGGCAGCTGTTCAAAGGCATTGAGTCCCCCTACAAGACCATTCTCAAGCTATTTCTGACGGAGGCCTACGCCCGCGACTATCCTGATATCCGTTGGCTCTGTCAGGAAGCAAAGACGGCCATCTATAGTGGTGATCTGGACCTGCAAAAGCTTGATCCCTATATCTTGATGTATCAGCGAGTAGAGCAGTACCTACAGGAACGACGAGAGAAGGATCGTCTGGAGCTGGCGCGCCGCTGTCTCTATTTCAAGGCCGAACAGTCACTGAGCCAGGATATCCCCCGACTGCGCGACAGTCGTAAACGGGAAATCCTGCAGGAGATGACTCATGCATGGGGCTGGCGGCGCGGCAATTTGGTCAACCTGGACTCCCGCCATAGCTGGAAGATTGACCAGGTGATGGATGAACGCAACCATCTGGTACGAGAGCTGAGTGACAGTTACCGTCTACTCACCGACTTTGCCCGTGAGTATGTCTCCACCAACGCCATCGACCCGGAAGAGATCAGCTTGCTGGGGCGTAAACTCTACACGGCCATGGAGAAGCGTCCCGGAAAGATTGACTGTATCAACCCCGGCATTACCCGCGGCCTGTTTGAAGAGCGTGTCTCTCTCTACTACACCCAGACCCAGGGTGACCAGTATGCCTGGTCACTCTATCTCGGTCAGGTTACTGAAAAAGCCGCACGGGTGACCAGCCCGCTGAAGACAACTGCCAGCCTTACTGAGGTGCTGACCTGGTGTCATCTGAACCGATTGATCAACCTGAACACGATCATCACACTCTACCCAAAAGAGAATCCGGTACGCCAGGAAGAGCTCAGCCACATACTCAGTACACTCAATACCCTCTATCCACAACAGCAGGTGGAATCTGTCCCCATGCAGCGGCTGAAGCGCCCCCCCTATGCGCTTTCCTGCACCCTGTTTATCAACACCGGCATCGACCCTATGGCCCATCTAGCCAAGCTGGGCAAACAGCTCACTACAGATCGCTGTGATCCACTCAGCTTTGGCTCCGCTCACAGCTCACTGGTAGACACGGTTGAGCAACTCATCACCACCAGCTGGGGCGAAACACTGGTCACACAACACATAGGAACCAGCGGTCTACTCAACTCGCTTTGTCATTTTCTGCGCATGAGTCTAATTCCAGGCAGCAAGCAACAGCCCCCGGAGATAACTGCACACAGTTTTGCCTCAGTACGGGGCGGGAGTACAGCCAAGCGGGTAGAGAAACTGTTTAATGAAATTGCCAACTGCTTTTTTCATGGTCCTGCCGGTCTGAATAGCCGCTATTTACTGCTGATAGACGATGACTTTTACATAATCCATCATCAGAACGATAAGTTCTCCTACTTCCCTATGACAGGTGAAGCAGAAGTGATGGATATTCTCTCAGAGCCTTCACGCACCTATAGACACACCCATATCGACAGCCAGACGCTGGCCGACAGTCCGCTACCCTGTATCATGCAGCTGAATCGCGCCGGTGTTATTCAGGTCTTTTACAATACCCGGGCTGGCAAGACGGAGCTGTATATCGTGGATGAGCAAGGCTCCCTGTTCCATCAGCAGATGCATGAAGCCGATGAACACTACCTGCTGGTGCAGCAGCAACGCTTCCTGAAGGGCTTACAGCTTTCGCGTAGCCTGCACACAGAGCAGGCCAGTCATCGATACCTGCTGGACGCACCGGAATTTTATCAACTGCAACGTGATCGCGATGGTCAATACAGTGCCGAACCCCGCACACCACCCCGACATCGCCTGCCCGACAGCTATATGGAACTGCGGCTGATCAGCGAAGGGCTGGATCTGAATCAATCACCCCATCTGCTGGTCTGCGGCGAAAGAGAGTTCAGCTCACTGGAGTATGGGCCGGGCCTCTACACGGCCGTTGCAGGGCACTTGCTGAACCAGCGCATTGGGCAAAAGGCCTATCCGATCTATCTCACCGGCCTTGAATTCTCCGGCGTAGACAGTGATGAGGGCAACACCACCATTCAACTACTCAAATTCAAAAAACGGCTGGAAGGCCGACTGAATCAGGCGCGACTCAAGCTCAATCGCTGATTCCTTTAATAGGCATTGGGTTTGACGCCCCTCAGGGTTACAATGCGCCGAATAGAATTTTTCGGAGCAACAATCCATGTTCTGCTGGTCACGCTACCTACTCTGGCTCGTTATCCTTGTCCTCGGCACAGGCAGCATGCTCTCAGCATGCGGACAAAAAGGCCCACTTTATCTACCTGACCCCGCTACTGAGCAACAGCAAGAAGAAGCAAAGGATAAAAAGTAAACACCGCGATGCGATATGCATTCACCAAGATGCATGGCCTCGGTAACGACTTTGTCGTACTGGATGCCTTTACTCAGCCCTTGCAACTTACTCCAGAACAGTTTCGCTTTTTAGGTGATCGTCATTTTGGTATTGGCTGTGACCAGATTCTACTGGTTGAGCCTCCCACCCTGCCTGACACCGATTTCAACTACCGCATTTTCAACGCCGACGGCGATGAAGTGGAGCAGTGCGGAAACGGTGCCCGCTGTTTTGCGCGCTATGTGCATGACAAAGGGCTCTCTGACAAATCTGAGATCACGGTCGGAACCAACGCCGGGATTATCAAACTCCACCTGGAGTCGGACGGTCAGATCCGGGTCAATATGGGCCCTCCTGTTCTGGCACCGGCTGAAATACCCTTCATTGCGGACACCGAAGCCCCGGAATACCCGGTTGATATTGAGGGTGAAACCTTTCATTTGGGGGCGGTTTCCATGGGTAACCCCCATGCCGTGATAGTGGTAGAGAATACCGAAACGGCTGCCGTTGAACAGATCGGTAAAGCACTGCAACAACACACCCGCTTTCCACAGCGGGTTAATGCGGGCTTCATGCAGATTATCTCCCGGGATGAGATCCGCCTGCGGGTTTTTGAAAGGGGTGTGGGTGAGACCCTTGCCTGCGGTACCGGTGCCTGTGCGGCGGCGGTCTCAGGCCAGCTTCGCGGACTACTTAACAAAAGAGTGCGGGTCAGCTTGCCCGGCGGTGAGCTTGTGATAGAGTGGCCTAATAGAAACGCGCCTGTTTTGATGTATGGGCCGGCGATCACGGTTTTTGAAGGAAGTATCGAGCTATGAGTCCACAATCTGAGCCTGCATCAGACTATCTTGAAACAGAACAAGTGCTGATCGATTATTTGACCAAAAACCCTGACTTTTTCCAGCGTAATCCCGATGTTTTATGCAAATTGGAACTTCCGCACACCAGCGGGGATGCCGTCTCACTGATCGAGCGTCAAGTGTTAGCACTTCGTGAACAGGCTGAACAGAACCACCAAAAACTGGAAGAGTTCGTGGCTATTGCCCGCGAGAATGAACTGCTCAATGATCGGCTGCACCACCTGACGGTCAAACTGATTGAGTGCTGTGATTTTGATGAAGTCATCAATACGCTGCAAGACCTTCTGCATGATGACTTTCGAGCCGAAGCGGTAGAACTCCACCTCTATTCAGTCAGCGAAGCGGATCCTGCAAGTAATCCTGACCTGGATGGCTTCAGGGAATTTTTGGACAGCGGCAAACCCCGCTGTGGTCGTTTCTCTGATAAGCAGCTGAAATATCTGTTTGGCCCACAGGCCGAAGATATCACCTCAACGGCCCTAATTCCGATCAGGGCCGACGGTCTGTTGGGAATTTTGGCCATTGGCAGCCACAGCATTCATCGGTTTCACCCTGGCATGGGCACCGACTACCTGATCCGCTTGGGCGAAATTGTCAGCAAGACACTGGAGGTGGTGTCGGAACCCGGTAGTTGATGCCGCACCCAGAGCCACTGCTTCAGGGGGTGAATGATTTCACCCACCATCTGCGCTACGAAAAGCGGCTCTCCCCACACACCCTATCGAATTATCGCCGCGATCTGGAGCGGATCATCGACTGGTGCCAGGAGCAGCAGGTCACCCGCTGGAAAGAACTGACCCCCCATCATACCCGTGCCTTTATCGCCCAGCGTCATCGTCAGGGCATATCCGGGAAAAGCCTGCAGCGAGAACTTTCTGCCCTGCGCTCCCTGTTCCATTATCTAATGCGGGAAGGCAAGGCCGACCACAACCCTGCAAACGGTATCCGTGCCCCAAAAACCGACAAACACCTGCCCGACACCCTGGATGCCGATCTACTCGGGAGCCTGCTAGATGCCACTCCCGATAATGCCCTTGAACAACGGGACCTGGCCATCATGGAGCTGCTCTACTCCAGCGGGTTGCGCCTGGCGGAGCTGGTATCGATCAATCTGCATGATATCGACAGCCGCGATGCCACCCTGGAAGTGATCGGCAAAGGGGCCAAGAGCCGAAGGGTCCCGGTAGGCAGCAAGGCACTCTCCGCGATTGAGGCCTGGAAACAGGTGCGTGACACCATCGCCAAACCGGATGAGGTCGCCCTGTTTGTCAGTCAGCGTGGCACCCGATTGCAGCCCCGATCCATTCAACAACGACTGAAAAAGTGGGCTTTGAAGCAGGGTGTTAATCGCAACCTCCACCCCCATCTGCTCCGACACTCCTTTGCCAGCCATCTGCTGGAGTCTTCCAGCGACCTGCGAGCCGTGCAGGAGCTGCTTGGCCACGCCGATATCAGCACCACCCAGATCTATACCCACCTGGATTTCCAGCATCTGGCACAGGTCTATGACAGCGCCCATCCCCGGGCCAGGAAAAAGAAGTGACCGATAGAGGGAACCAAAGGCATTGAATACCCTGTTTGAAGAGGCAAAGCGCTGTTTTCTGCTCGCCGACCCGGATGAGAAACTGGAAGCCTCACGCCAGGTCGTTGCCGAGTGGGACGCCGGCAATCTCTCGCTGGAGGGCGAGGATGAGCCGATCCCCTTCAGTACACCAGGCCGCCTTGAGCGCCCCCTGCTGGTGCCCCCACAGCAGGTGAGCAAACGGGGTTTTGGCTCAGTCACCAAGCGTGCCTCCCTGATTCACTCACTGGCCCATATCGAACTGACGGCGGTCAATCTGGCCTGGGATACCATTTACCGTTT
>JAPHUE010000098.1 GCA_026196795.1 Sedimenticola sp. | reverse complement strand
TACGCTGGAACCGGGACCTGTTGCGATGCTGCATCCAGACCATATGAACCAGATCGGACTCCATCCGGGTGATGCGATTCGACTGCGCTCAAGACGCGGGGAAGTTATTGCTCAGACCCGAAGTGATCGCGGCATGACACCTGGACAGGTGTTTCTACCCTTCTGCTATAGCGAAGCCGCCGCAAACTTGCTAACCAACGAGGCGTTGGATCCGGACGGCAAGATTCCTGAATTTAAATTCTGTGCCATACAAGCTGAACCGGCATAACACCCAAGGAGTAAGAGATATGATTAACGTGACCTGGGACAAAAACATTTGTAGTCATGCGGGCGTCTGCGTCACCACCCTGCCTGCCGTATTCAAAATTGAAGGGAGTCAATTAGCAATCGATACCTCGGCTGCCGATGAAGAGAAGATTAGGGAGGTGTGTGCAGCCTGTCCTTCAGGCGCACTGAATGTAGATAAGGCGTAACAGCAGATGATTTATAAACACATCACAACGGCACTGTTACCACTGGCTATAGCCGTAGGCCTGATGACTCCTGGCTATTTATCAGCCAACGAGAGTAGCGGTTCATCCCTACAGGCTTGTGACCTCAACGCGCTTCAACAGACGCTGGGCAATTACAACCGTACCCGTCTCGATCTCTCTAAGGTGTTACAGCATATCGCGGACACTCAACCCATGGCTGATGACACACTGAAGCTATTGCATGGGTATATCGCCAATCTGGATGAGAAACGGCAACAGATGCCGGAACCCATTCCACAGTCTGATGAATTTAAAAACTTTGATTTCAGCCTTGGACTTACGCTCACCTCCGTCACCCTGTTTCTGCACAACAGAGATGAAAAATTGAAACAGCGTTTTTTCACAGACCGAGACAACCCAAACAGCACATTAGGCCAATACCTCACGACACTGAACCAAAGCCGTGATGCCTATGAGAATGCCAAATGCACATGAGGCCGCTACAAGCCCTCATCACCGGAGAAACGAGATGAGCAGTTCTGCACTCGCCCTGGAAGATGTACAAAACAGTGCCGATGAGCGTCGCATACCGATAAACAAAGTCGGCGTTAAGGGCATACGTCATCCTGCCCTGGTCAAAGACAGGAGTGGTGGCGAACAACGCACGATTGCGGACTTCAGTCTCTATGTCAGTCTGCCCCATCACTTCAAGGGCACACACATGTCGCGTTTCATTGAAATACTCAATGAGCATGAAAAAGAGATAACGGTTCGCTCGTTCCATGAAATGCTGTTTGAGATCAGTGACCGACTTGAAGCGGAAACCAGTCATATTGAAATGAACTTCCCCTATTTCGTAGAGAAGTCTGCGCCGGTATCCGGGGTAAAAAGCCTGATGGATTATGACATCAGTTTTATCGGTGAACTGAATGAGGATGAGATGGCCGTGAGCATAAAGGTGGCCGTGCCGGCAACCAGCCTCTGTCCCTGTTCAAAGGGGATATCAGAATACGGCGCACATAATCAACGTTCCATGATTACCGTAACGGCCCGTATCGGCGGCTTTATCTGGATCGAGGAGTTGATTGATCTGATTGAAGATGAGGCCTCCTGTGATCTCTTCTCTGTACTAAAGCGACCCGATGAGAAGTATGTGACGGAAAAGGCCTATGACAATCCAAAGTTTGTCGAAGATATCGTGCGGGATATTGCAGATCGACTGAATAACGAAAAGCGTATTACTGCCTATAGCGTGGAATCAGAAAACTTTGAATCGATTCACAATCACTCAGCTTACGCGATCATCACCAAAGATAAAACCGACCCAGAAAGCATGGCGGCATAATAAAAACATAACACCGCATAACTAAAGAGAAAGAGGAGATTAAAATGACCACAGCACCCTATCCACAAGACAGCACTCTAAAGCGCCATGCAGAATCTGCCGCCTTTCACAGTCAACTGGCCTGGTTGGCAAAGCCACCTACTGACTCCACATTGCGCAGACACCATGCACAGTTAATCGGCAGCACAGAAACCTCTACCAATACGAGCCCCTTACGTCAGCAATCCACTCACAGCGCTCCCATGCAGACGGCTCAAGCAACGCCACAAGAAACCAAAAAGCGCTCGGGACTATTTGGCTTTATTGGTCGCCTGCTGGGTGTATAGAAAACACAGACCATAGATAGCGTATACGGTTTTAATCGGAGGCGGGTATGGATGAGTATGTTGTTCTGGTAAATAAAAATGACGAACAGATTGGAATAGCCGAAAAGCTCCAGTCACATCGCGAAGGCCTACGTCACAGGGCCTTCTCCGTCATATTAACCAATGGTTCCCGCATCCTGCTCCAGCAGCGCAGCAAAAAGAAGTATCACTCCCCGGGATTATGGGCCAACGCCGCCTGTGGTCACCCGCGGCCTGGTGAATCGCTGAAGGAAGCCGCCTATCGAAGACTCAATGAGGAGATAGGTGCTTTATGTGATCTGAACTGGGGTACTGTAACCCAATACTCGGCTCCCGTTGGAAATGCCATGATTGAAAATGAAGTGGTGCATCTCTTCTTTGGTGAATACAACGGATCTTTTAACCTCAATCCAGATGAAGCATCTGACTGGCAATGGATTGATCGGGAGCATCTTTACAAGACCGGACAAGATGCCAATCGCTATACCTATTGGCTGCGTGATTACCTTAAAAAAGAGTTACTTTAACCTACGCCTTAATGAGTAATAAAAAATGATAAGAAAACAGTTTAAAGAGATCTATTCACTCTATGAAATCATCTACAAGAAAGAAGAGCTGAAGCATCAATCAGTAGAGGACATTGTCGCCGACCTTAAACAGATGATTATTGATCACCCAGTGATTGCCTATATCGATATCTTCGATCAGTATCAGCAGACCCAACGCGTCAACGGCGTGATTAATCCCGCCATCAAAGCCGCGCAGAACATTATCTTCTGCTTCGGCATGGAGTTGCCCACACCAGAGGTGCTAGCCGTTCGACCTCGGAGTATTGGCGTCTGTGAATTAGAAGATAGCTATGTCATCAACTTCATGGAGGCACCCAACGCACAGGCCAACGCCACCATGGTTGAGATGATCAAGTCATTGAAGTCAACCGATTGATCATATTGCCGAACGACTTAAAGGGCACCCCTTATAACTATTCCAATTACGGATTATTATCGTCGATGCCTAAATTGATAAGGTGTTGTGCCTGCGTTACGTTTGAAGAATTTTACAAAATTTGTAGTCTCAGTAAATCCGAGATCATATCCAATCTCGGAAACTGAAAGGCTTGTATGGATAAGAATGCGCTTTGCTTCCAGTGCTATACGCCGATCGATGACAACCTTTGCTGATCGTCCCTCTGCTGCAGAGCAGGCTCGACTAATTGTACTTTGTGAATAGCCCAGACGTTTAGCGTAAAAGCTCAGGCTATGCTCTTTATGGAACGTTTTTTCAAGCTCGTGAATGAACAGACGGTATGTTGTCAGCTGTCGCCCGCTAATCTTTGAATTCATATTTAAGGAATGCTGCCAACGCGTTATTCGTAGCATCAAAACCAGGGATTCGTGCCGAATTAGCGATGACTCCAATTCACTGCCGTCAAACGAATGGATATCACTCTCCAAGCGAGTCAGTGATGTTGATATAGCTGAGGATAACGAAGCAGGAAGCTGTGAGACGGTCTGCCAATCAAGCAGAGTCAGCAGCCCACCTTCCCGTACTGAAGACAACTCACCCCAATAAGGCAATACCGTCGGATCAATCAAGACGATTGTGGCGGAATAACTACCATCAATCTGCCAACGTTGAACCTGCCCCGGCCTAACTATAAGTAGCGAGCCCTTGCAAAGTGATGTCTCGACAAAGTCTACCCAATGCCCTCCTTCTCCTGAAGTCACGTAGACCAGCATAAAGAAGTCAACCCGTTCAGGTTGCGCCAGTATTTGTTTCGGCACTTTTTGACGGAGCTGTTCCAGGCTGATTATTTCCACGCCCAATGCGTTGAGCTGGCTGTTCTCAAAGCGCGTCTCTCTCAGCTGATCAGCAGAGATGCGGTCTTTCATACCAATATCCCAGTTATAACAAAACGCTCGATATTGATCATTTTAATACCTAAATCGACCTCCTGCATTAAATTATTAATGCGCATAATATCAGCCATTTACAAACAGCACCGTTCTTTTCCTGCTGATCTTATATGCCTAATAACTACCTGGGAGACATACATGAAAACCAATTCATTTAAATCTACTGCCGCTCTGCTGGCAGCCGGAATCACTCTTTTCGCATCCGGCCAAAGTGCCGCCTTAACCAATAAGGAGATCCCAACCATGACCCCAACCACAAAAGTGACCGCTCTTTTGAAGAGCATTGAAACAGGTGATTCAGCACCCGTCGCATTCATCAATCCGCATAAATATATCCAGCATAATCTGGCAGTAGGTGACGGGCTGGAAGGGTTTGGAGCGGTACTCAAGGCTTTACCGGAAGGTTCTGCAAGAGCCAATACTGTCAGAGCATTTCGAGATGGTGATTATGTATTTACTCACACCGAATACAACTTCTTTGGGCCCAAAATTGGTTTCGATATTTTCCGCTTTGAGAATGACTTGATTGTCGAACACTGGGACAATCTTCAAGAGACACCCGCACGACTTAATCCGAGTAATCGATCCATGATTGACGGTTCGACCAAAATATTTGACCTTGATAAAACAGATGAAAACAAAAAACGGGTTGAACAGTTTATAGATGATATTTTAGTGAATGGACGAATGGAGAAACTGGCCTCTTACTTTGATGGGGACAACTACATCCAACACAACCCACAAATAGGCGATCGCTTGTCAGGTCTTGGAGCCGCGTTAGATGCGATGGCAAAACAAGGTATCACAATGAAGTATGACCGCATCCACAAAGTGCTGGGCGAGGGGAATTTTGTGCTGGTTGTCAGCGAGGGGACATTAGGTGGCGTGCACTCCTCATTCTATGATCTCTTCAGAGTCGAGGACGGAAAAATTGCGGAACACTGGGATACTATCGAAGCGATACCACCTCAGTCTGAGTGGAAAAATGACAACGGGAAGTTTTAGATGTTACTGATAGGTCTGACTCAATTCTGTAAATAGCAACCGCATCCCATTACCCGCTACATCATTACTGCAGTGATGCTAACGGGTATAGGGATGCATCTTTATCGTGACTCCAGCTGTTTTAGCCGGGGTGTTTCCACCAATCTTGACCACTCTTCTGAGCCAGCGTTCGAAAAGTCATTGCGCAATTCCTGCCATGAATCCTTCTCCAGTGAGCGGGATGAATTCCACACAACCAACAAACTGCTAGAGGCCATCGCCAGAGCGGCGAACAGGGGGTTTAGCAGGCCGCTCAAAGCCAACGGAATGGCAATGGCATTGTAGAGCAACGCCCAACCTATATTCTGGTGCACACGACGGCGTACTGTTGTTAACAGCTCTAGTGCCAGTGGAATACGCTCCAACTGATTGCCCGGTATGATCACATCGGCGGCATCAGCCGCCAGCGAAGTGGGAACTCCAAAGGCGATACCCAGATCAGCCGCTGCCAGTGCAGGGCTATCATTGCTACCATCCCCAATCATGATAACGCCACCTTCTGAGCGTAACTGATTGACAATACTCGCCTTGGCTTCAGGTGGTATACCGGCATGACATCGATCAACTGCCAGCTCGTAACCACCCGCGTGCTCAGCACCAGTTAGCAATACCACCTGATACTGGTTTTTAAGATCCCTGACAAACGCGTTCCACATCGGACGCGGCTCATCTCCCGTGATGATTGCGCCGACCGCCTTACCTTCCCAACCTACAAAGGAGACCACATCGCTTTCTGTTGCCGCATGAACCTGTGTCTGCAGAGCCTCGGGGATCTCCCAACCCAGTATGTTAAACAGCGAGAAACTGCCAACAACAACACGCCGCCCCTCTACAAAAGCCTCTGCCCCTTTACCGGGATGAATAACCGGGTCTGTTGCAACATACTGTGCATCCAGTCTTGCGATGGCTTCCGCAATGGGGTGTTGTGACAAACGCTCTACTGCGGCTGCAAAGTGAGCGACCTCTGGTGGACCCACGACCTGACTAACCTGCATTTTTCCTGTAGACAAAGTACCCGTCTTATCCAGTACAACTGTTTTTATATCCCTGATATTTTCGTAGGCTGAAGAACGACCAATAATTATACCGTGTTTCAATGCGGTACTCACGGCAGCGGCTGTTGTCAAAGGTACGGCTAATCCGAAGGTGCAGGGACAGGAAACAATCAAGGTTGCCAAGGCAGCAAGCAGTGCAGCACTGGTGGATGCACCGTTCAACAACATACCCACCGTTATTACAGAGGCAAGCACCAGCACCAGCGGAACAAAGACTCTGGCAAAACGGTCGGCCATACCCAGCAGACCACTCGAGGTACTCTGGGCGCGCCACAAAATTCGCGCCAGTGCATCCATCTGGCTCTCTACTTCCTTGCCGACAGTTATAATTAACTCACCTTCGACCAGCCTTGTCCCGCCTAATACGGCATCCCCTTTCTGTCTTGTGATGGGATGGGGTTCACCGGTCATGAGTGATTCATCAAGCGCCCCTACACCTGTCGATACTTGTCCATTGACTGGAATAAACTCTCCAGCTGAAACAATAATACAATCACCGGGAGCAAGCTCGTCTACTCTTTTCTCTAGCGTATTGCCGTCCATTACAACTTTTATAACGGGATTCCAGGCGGAGACAATGCGTGACAACTCGGCTGTCGCCGCCTGCTTTGCTTTACGTTCAAAATAGCGGCCCGCGGTGACTACCGTAACAATGACTGCTGCCACATCAAAGTAAAGATCATGTGTCCCGGCTAGCATCTGGTTAATGCTATAACCATACGCAGCGAGTATGGCTATCGATAACAGATTATCCATATTCAGGGCACCCGCCCTGAGTCCTATCCAGGCCCCGCGTAGAATCGGAAATCCAACGTAGAATATTAGGATGGTAGTAAACACAAACATCACACGGGGTGCCGCATAGAAAGCCAGCCAGCGCATTGATTCAAGATCTTCCGCTGACACCAACCCAAGATTGCTCGGATAAAAAAAGGCCAGATAGAGCATCATGATAACGGCAGAAAGATTGACGCCGGTCATCAGACGTAACAGTGAAAGACCATTGTCGCGCTGCTCAACTGAGGCTGTGCGTTCACCTGCCTTATAGCCAGATCGGCTCAAGGCGGTGGAAAGACCCGCTTCATCTATGACATCAGGATCATAGATAATCTTGGCGGTAGATGTAGCGTAACTGGCGGAGACATCCCGCACCCCTTTGACCCGCTCACCCAGTTTTTTAAGCATGAACTCGCATGAAGCACAGTGCATACCCTCAATCCGCAGAAAGGCCTCCTTTCCTTCCGGTGCCGGAGCGGGGACACTCTTTTGTGCTGTCTGGTATGACTCAAATAAGGCTGCACCAAACTGCTGATAAACCGCACTGCAACCGTAACAACAGAAGTCGTGACCATCCTGTTGGATGGCAGGGTTGGGTGTTGGCAAACCACAGAGCTTACAATCCATCTATCACCCTTATCTAGTCAATACTAAGTGTGAGTTAATACCATTCACACCTTGTAACACATCAAGTCAGGATAAGCACATCCAGAACCGTACCGATCAATAAGAGTGAAAGCTGTATCAGTGAAGCAAAGAAACTGGACATGGCATTTTTTCTATCTGCATCCTGAATCATTAGGATATTTCGATATATAAAATATCCGCCGCCACTGACAGCGCCCAACAGATAGATCCAGCCCATGCCATAGAAATATGGCATGACCGATATCGCTACCAGGATCAGGGTGTTCACCAATACCACTTTAGCGGCATAGGTGTTGCCTGCAATGGCCGGCAACATCGGTACACTGGCTGCGGTATAGTCTTTATTCTGGGCAATCGCCAGACTCCAGAAATGAGACGGGGTCCAGAAAAACAGCACCAGAGCCAATTGTATCGGTACTGGAGTCAGTACAGGATCAACCGCGGCCGCCCCTGCCAGAACGGCAAAACTGCCTGAAGCACCACCGATAACAATATTCATCCAGGTGCGCCGTTTTAACCAAACGGTATAAACCACCGCATAAAAGAATGCGCCCAGGAATATGTACAGCGCTGCCATACCATTCAAAACAAAACCTGCGACTGCTACACTCACAAAAAGCAAAACATTAATGACCATTAACCAGAAAGGACCTTTGGTTAATGCACCTGTAACAAAAGGTCGATTACGAGTTCGCGCCATTAACGCATCAAGATCTGTTTCATAGTATTGATTGAAGGCACCCGCACTGGCGGCCGCGACCAATACAGTAATCGCCAGCACAAACACTTCCATCAAACTGACGGAACGCCCGGGCGTAGCTGCCATTGCCACGAGCGCCGTTAACATCATGATAAAGCCAATTCTCAGCTTAAATAGATTGATCAGCTGTTTAACCATGCGATCCCACCTCACTCTTGACCAGTAAAAAACTACTCGGCCAATTGTTGCAATCATCATTATAAGTGTCGTAGCGGGCAGGCTCCGGGAGGTATCTATCTACCTGCCCGCACGACTGACGCAACCCATGCATAAGTTGCATCCCTACACTAGGTCTAGCGGATCAGATGGCCCTCGATTTCAGGAAGTTCTGCATGTAGGTAACAAAGCCTACTGTCAGGAAGATTCCAAATATCAGGATAGCAATACCCACCATCATCCAACTATCAGGTCCTGCCGACCAATCAGCAAAGCGTCTTGGCATCCCCATTGCTCCGCCGGCGGCAAAAGAATATGTCAGACCGAACGCACCAATGAAGTAGTACTTCACGAAACGATTACCGAGATTTGTATCCAATTTTTTACCCGTTATAACGGGATAGTGATGGTACAGCACACCCATCCACATCAGACACATGGCAATCAAAACCATCATGGCATGACCACCCACCCAAAGCGTACCGTGTACCTGGTAGGAAACTACGATATTACCTGCAACCATGGCATTAACACCATCCATGATATAGAGCACAAAACCTGCAAGAATGGCCATAAGACCAGGCTCAGGTTTTATACCATGCTTCCAGATAGTCGCCAGAATAGTAAAGAGCGATAAAGCCGCGCCTACACCGGTTGCCCAGCTCATGAAGTTACCATGGTAAGCCAATGCAGAAGGCAGGCCCGGGTTTGTGGTATAGAAGTGATGGAAGAAGGAGGTTACCGACGTTACTAACAAGATCCACAACGCCAGGTTGGCCAGTTTATTGCTATACAGCTTACGTGTCCCGTCAGCCAGATAGAGTGGCAGTGTAGCGTAGACGGCACTGATCACCATAATCGCCATGGCCTCCATCAGATTATGCGCAAAGATATAGAACACATACTGAAAGACTACAGGTTCGGTTGCCCAGGTAATGGCCTCTAAAGGAACAAGACCATAGAGACCCAGTAACACTGCACCAGCAACGATCATCAACGGTGTGCCTGTCACAAGCAGGATCATTACAGACATCACCATGCCGAGCATACCCGGGTCATTCAGCGTGCGCGCCGACAGAAGCAGGTCTTCACGTTGCTTTCCAAAGAAAGACATCCGGAGGATCTGTATTGGGTACAGAAATATCATTGACGTTAAAACAAGGGCAATACCGGTAAATCCGAGGACCACCATACCCATGCTCCACTGCCCCATCTGAGCACCCACTAATGGCAGGGGATACATAACGGTGTACGTTATTTTCAACCCCCCAATCACCGCCAAGGTTAATAGCACGGCGCCACCATTCATACATATATAAATCAATGTAGTCAGCGGGCCTGATGCTGATTTACCCATACAGCCACCAGATCGATGCAGGCTAATGCCCATCATGAACTGAAACAGAAAGGGGAAAGCCAATGCTGCACCATGCAGCGTAATGGCCGAATAAAAGAGATTGGTATCCAGTTCGGCCAGCTGAATTACCGGCATTAATACACCCAGCAGAATGGCTACGATAAGCCAGACAAACGACGTCATGATCATCATGGCCGGCCAGGTATTGATATCGGAAAGACCCGTGCTTTCATCGACATCAAACATTCTCCCCAGGAAGGGGGTACGTCTAATAGTTGCAGCTAACATGTTAGTTTCCTCTCAAGTACTTTGTACTGCGCTCAACTGCCGCTTTTAACGACGGTCAGTTCATCCTGCATTGCGTGATGTGCAATACCGCAATACTCCAAACAACGCACTTTGTATTTGCCTGGCTCAGTAAAGGTATAGACAAGTGACGATGCTTTCTCTAAGCCCGGTATCAACATCATGTTGAAAAGTATTTTTCCATTCGGATGATAAACAGTGAATCCATGCATGGTATCTACACTCTTCACTGAGAAGCGAACGGGCTTTCCAACTTCAAATTGGCGATTGGAGATTTCATAACTCCATGACCGAGCAGTAACATCCACATCCTGTATCACTGCCCCAGAAGCTTCCGTGGCGGATGTTTTGACCATTGGCAAATAGTTAATGCTGTAGACATTGGCCGCAATAAAAAGCCCTACTGCGATGATGAGCCAGAGTGCTTCCAGTCGCGACAGTTTTCTTGGATCAGTATTACTAGGGCCAGTGTTTACATAACACTTCCGGTAAACGATGTAGGGAAAAACAATTAGAAATGGAATATGGAAAAAGAGCATTAAGGCGAATGCTCCCCATCCTGTTGAATATAGAAAATCAAGCATATTCTGATACCTCTTCAATCATTCTGGACGACTGAATCTCCCTCATACCAAAATACCTGCGGTATGCCTGGCTGATGCAACGGAGAACAGTAGTTATTTTAAAAACGCGCGTTATCCGACTTCAGTTGTAAATATCAGAGCTATTTTCATGGGACACGCCCTCCTCGTAGCGAATGTAAAAAGTTGATACTGCCTATCTCAGTCATCGTTGATTCTTGAATGATCAACTTTATAAGATGTCCAGCTTGGACATTTTTAGTCGGGCTTTGAGGTTGTAACTGTCAGCGTCACTGCAAATAGACAGCATCAAATCCCTACACGGTGTCACTTAACGCAAGTTATATGCCGCATCTTTCGTAAGCCTAATAAACATTCCCAACTAATTTAGTGAGAATCTATCCAGACAAACTTCAAACCATCTGAAATATATGGCTTTTTCAGAGTAGGGTTTTATGGGAAATTCAAAAAAATATTTCTAGCGATATTTTGTAAAAAGGAGAGAAAACAACAAACCCATCCCATTTCTGGCACAGGCTGTCACCCTCTTTCAGAGGGTGTTCAGTGATCGTATTACACTGGAATTAGAGAAACCCACATGGGTTGGGGCAGGATTTTTGAATTGCAGGAACTCTATGAATCACCTGCAAATTGATACTTTCAATCGATTAAAGCCGAAAGTACCCGATGTCTCTATTTAGTTGTTCTGAGAGTGCCGCCAGATTGGCACTGGAAGAGGCGATCGCCTCGATAGCACTAACTGAGTGCTGTGATATCTCGGTGATATTTCCGACATTGCCACTAACATCCCCAGTCAGGCGGGATTGTCCTTTGGCCAAGATAGCGACCGCATTATTAAGTGAGTTAATCTGCTCGATGGCTATCGCAATGGCCTGTAGCGCTGCCTCACCACCCTTCGCTTGTTCAACTACCTGTGATGATTGCTCCCGACTGCTGTTCATTGCTGTTACGGCCTCTTTGGCTCCTTGTTGCAACTCACTAATCATCTGTTCAATCTCGTGGGTTGCACCCTGGGTATTCTGTGCCAGATTCCGCACCTCATCAGCAACAACGGCAAAGCCACGACCATGCTCACCGGCGCGCGCCGCCTCAATAGCCGCATTCAGCGCCAGCAGATTAGTCTGCTCTGCGATATTGACAATAGTATTCAGAATGGTTGAGATCTCACCGGTTTTTTGGTCCAGGCGCGTGATAACGTTTGATGAGTTCTCGATCTCTTCGACCAGTAGACCAATACGTTCTACTGTCTGCTGGGTTTGTCGACTGCCTTCATCAGCCGCCTGGGTCGCTGCATTAACCGATGATTCAGCCTCTTCTGTTTTTGCCGAGACCTCTTGTGCTACCTGATTGATCTCTTGTAACGCCTGCGCTATCTGATCAGTTTCACTGTTCTGGCGCGAAATCAGTTGTTCCGACTCTTTGGCATGCCTATTTAATGAATCAGCTGCTGATGTTAGCTGTCCAGCCGATTGGCTCACACCACCCAGAACCTGCTGCAGTTGTGTAACCAGACGCTGCATCGCAAGCTGCAGCAGCCCAATTTCATCACGCCTCCCATTGTAGACCATCTCGGTGGAGAGCTCGCCATCAGCCAGTTGACCTGCGGTTGCAACCACCCGTCCCAGCGGGCCGGCAATACCACGAATGATAATCCATGCCACTAAACATCCACCCACCAGAGCAGCAAGCAACAGCCCCAGCATAATCAGGTTCACCTGATCTCGCTGGCTTTCAACGGCCTCTACTTGCTTGCTGATAACCTGGTCTATCAACTCACCAAAACTGACCTTGGCGGCATCTATCTTCCGCTTTGCAGCCACGGCGCGATCTTGCACCTTCTTAGCCTTAAAGGCTTGCACAGCAATCCAGAGATCATAGGTAGCCATGCTCTCCTTGAGATAGTCCTGTAAATCTACAGAGGACTCATCCAACAATGTTTGTAACTGCTGTTTCTCAGCACTATCTTCAATCCCTTCGAGTACTTTCCGCGTCTGCTCCCAGGAAGCAGCCAAAACCTCTCCCTGCTGCTGAAACTGCTTTTTTGACTCTTCAATTCGTAAAACACCATAACTTCTGAGATTCTGCACAGCCTTGCTGAAATGTTGGGCACCTATCTCGAACTCTATAACTTGCTGTAATAAGAGTTGGGTATTTTGACTGTTGGATTTTACCAGATTGAGATTTTGATCAGAGAGATTGCGGATCTGCTGAGCCATCCGATCAATTGAGGTCGTGGCAGTCCAGCCAAAGGCAACCAACATGACCATAAACAGACCCACCAGAATGGTCATTTTCAAATAGAGCCTGATATGCTTCATGCGCCCACACCCTCTGCTTTGATCAATTATTTGTAGATATAGCGGCGGGATTTATAACAGGTTTAATTATTCGTTATGAGGAGCCATGTTCACGACGAAAAGCATCAATCGCCATGACCTGTGGATTGGTGTTAACCACTTTGGATATCTGAACATCTTGGCGGCGCCTTTCGGCCTCATCACTGAAGCTGCCTTTCTGGCGATTTCGCTGCATGAACTGTCGTGCAAAAACCAGTTTGTTATGTAAATGTTGATTTTTAAAGTGCGATATCAACCAGGAGCCGGCATCATCAGGAGTGACAGAAACCAAGCCATGATACTCCACTACCCCCTCGCCATCACGAAACTGCAGTACATCACAGTTATTGATTCTAGGGCGCTTGGTAAAGGGAAAATGAAACCGTTTATCTAGAACTCCCGCAACCAAGCCTTCCAGCTCTCGCTTCGTGGTGGTTTTTGGTACACGGGGAATAAATATTTTCATACAGGCCACCTTCCGCTGTTACTTGGAGTATAGTTTAAATTGATTAAATTCGTGCGCACCAAACAGTCACTGCACTATACTTTTTACATTCAACTGTCAGCTCTTCATTGATACGATCTATGAGATGACTAAGTAAATACAGCCTATAGGAAATAAAAGCAACCATGGCGACCCCTACAATTAAGGATGACCCTCTGTACCAACTACTCAGAGAGGGAAAAGTAGAGCAATTTAACCAACAGCACCACTCAGGAGAGGCGTGCGACTTGAGCGGCACAGATCTTCGTAGTGTCGACTTGCGCAAACTGGATGCCCGGAATCTGAACCTGAAAGACTGCTATCTGCGCCAGGCCGATTTGCGAGGTGTAGATCTCTCTGAGGCCAATCTGGAGGGGGCCAGCATCAGTGGCGCAAAAATATCAGGTGCACTGTTTCCCAAACAGCTATCACCAGAAGAGATTAATCTCTCACTGGTGCATGGCACACGGATGCGCTACCGATAAGACGAATCCTGGTTTAGATCGATGAGCAGCCCGGCACTGGTAGCATGGGCAATAGGGTTTTCTCTGACCTCTGCATAACTCTGTCTCAATGCCAAGCGCGCAATCGCCTGCTCAGCTTCACTGCCTTGCCTGAGGGTCAGGTCTATTAATACAGCTGACGGGGAAGGCATTGAACCGTCTGCAATCGCCCGCTCGGGCAACATGCCAGGAATGAGTTGATCATCGCTCTTGACCCAGCCCCCATCTCGATAGAAACGCTTCCAAGCGGTTGTAATGAGCTGAGCTACAAGTGACTCGTCTTTCTCCTGGTTATCACTCATCTGATTCCAGCTATCCAGCCCTTTTGCCACGTAGGCGTAATCTTCCAGAGAAGCATGACCGAGGGCACCGCTTGAGCTCCGGGCACGCAGCAGCTGTTTACCGTCCCACAGCTGTGTAACCAGAAAAGACCTGAGCCCATTTGCGGCCTGCCGATAGCGGGGCTCATTAAGTACCTCTGAAGCATTAACCAGGGCGGATAACAGCAGGCCATTCCATGCCGCTAACTGTTTGGTATCCCTTGGGTGTGCCCGTGCCACGCGCCCATCCAGCAGTTTTTTGCGGACTCTGCGTTCAAGCTTACCGATACTTTCAACAGGCTTGCTTAACACCTCAGCAAGAACGGAAGAGGTTTGATGATCAATGGGCAGATAGCCCCCATCAGTCTCTGCGCTCCCTTCCAGTCGCCAGCGACTCACCGCAAACAGTAACTCCTCATCTGTCAGAAGCTGCTGTAACTGATCATCACGCCAGAGGTAACCACCACCTTCCACATCTTGCTCATCAACGGCAGAGAGACTGGCAATATACCCCCCCTCTGAGCCGGCCAATATCTCCAATGTAAAATCAAGGGTATCCCGCACCACCTGCAGATAATCCGGTTGCTTCAACACTTCAGCCGCCCTTATGTAAAGCTGACTCAACAAGGCCTGGTTGTAGAGCATTTTTTCATAATGCGGCACTTGCCAGCCAGGATCGACCGTATAGCGAAAAAAACCACCCCCTAGATGATCCCGCATTCCCTGGCTGGCCATTTGATCCAGTGTCAGGCGTAACAGCTCTGCCAGCTTTTCATCCGGCTCTTGCTCATGACGCGCCAACAGTGTCAGCCACTGAGGCGCCATAGGAAACCGGCTGCCATTGCCGAAGCCCCCTTCCATTTCGTTGCCCATTGCCAACGCCAACGTCACCAACCCAACATGTAACATGCGTGAATCAATCAGTACCCGCTCTTCGACTAGCGATTGTTTTCCGGCAGCAATTTCTGCAGCCGCCTGACGCGCCATCTTACTCAACTGAGTCGGTTTTTCATTCCAGGTCAATTGCACCCTGTTTAGCAATTCCAAAAAAGATTGTGGCGGGGCATAAGTGAGACCGACAAGCGGATAACCGTCCGGGGTCAAAAAGACATTTAATGGCCAGCCTGCATGGCCACGAGTTCGCTGCACAAATTCGATCAGATGGGCATCCAGGGCAGGCAACAGTTCACGATCGACTTTTACAGGGATAAAGTACTGGTTCAATAAATCTGCGATTACCGGGTTCTGATAACTTTCACGCTGCATCACATGACACCAGTGACATGCAAAATAGCCACTGGAGATAAATACCAGCTTTCCCTCGTTTTTCGCACGCGCCATTACCTCGGGCCCCCAATCCTGCCATGCCACAGGGTCATTCCCATGCAAAGCGAGATAGGGTGAGGGGTGATTAGTTACCTGGTTTTCGAGTTCACTATTGGCAAGCAGCGGCAAGGAAAAGAGCAACAACAGAGATGGCAGGACTATTTTGAGCATAGCACTTCCCTAATAGGTGACGAACTCAGGGTGGTGAAGGGTAAGACAGGTGTAGAGGGAAATGGTTTCTGAAAAAATGGGGTACCCAGCAAAGGTCAAGCTGGATGAATTCAGGTCTGGCTATCTAAAACAGCCAAACCTGAATCCAAAAAACGATCAGTAATCTTCATCCAGCTGGTCGAGGATATTACGCGCCACCTTGGCCTGCTCTTCGTTGGCCTCACCAAGGATCTCATACAGTAGTCCCCGTGCCTTGACCTCTTCACCTTCATCACGCAGGGCCTGTACACGACGAAGTTTCTCGTCGATGACATCATCATAGAGCTCTTCGCCATCCGATTCACCGAGGTCACTAACCTCTTCCTCATCCTCTTCCGCTTCGATGGCATCCAGCTCAGCGTCCAACTCTTCTTCGGTCAGCGGGGTGAAGCGATCCAGATCAAGCGGCGAATCATCCACTTCAAAGGCCGGATCTGTGACGAAGGCAGCAGCAGCTGGTGCACCAGGGCCGGGCTTTTCTGGTGAGGCGGCCTCTGATTCACTTTCGTCTGAATCATCCGCTTCCTCACGACGATCTTTATCTCGTTTGATAATACGTGAGAAGAAGACACCAATCTCGAACAGGATCCACATCGGCAGTGCAAGCAGTGTCTGGGAGATCACATCGGGTGGTGTCAACAGCATGCCAAGACAGAAAGCGCCTACAATGATGTAAGGCCGTTTCTCTACCAGTTTGTCTGGCGTGGTCATACCCATAGAGACCAGGATAATGGTCGCTATCGGCACCTCAAAGGCCAACCCAAAGGCAAAGAACAGGCTGAGGACAAAATCCAGGTACTTGGCAATATCTGTCGCCATCACCACACCTTCAGGTGTGGTGCCCGCCATAAAGGCAAAGACCAAGGGGAAAACGACAAAATAGGCGAATGCTACGCCGAGATAGAACAGAAACGCACTGGAGGCAACCAGCGGGATCATCAAACGTTTTTCGTGCTTATACAGCCCCGGCGCTATAAAAGACCAGACCTGATAAAGAATAAACGGCATTCCGAGAAACATTGACGCCATGAGGGTCAATTTGAACGGCGTCAGGAAGGGGGATGCCACCTCGGTGGCAATCATAGATGAGCCTTCCGGAAGATGGGCCATCAACGGCCCTGCGACCATTACATATATGTCATTATTGAAATAGAACAGACTCGCAAAGATCACACCGACCGCAATTACCGCCCGCAGCAAACGATCACGCAACTCAAGCAGATGCGTAACGAAAGGCTGTTCACTTAGGGCGTCTCGCACCCCGTCATTTTCTGTCGTCATGTGGTTGGTTTGATGGGACTATTTCGGGGAATCGACCGGCCGCTCGTCTGTTTCGGATACATTTGCTTCCGTCTTCTCTATGTCCTGAGCCGCTTTATTGGTTTCATTGGCAAATTCGCGTAGCGTACCGGTGGTCTCCTCAACAATCTCTTCGAGGGGATTCATCTGTTTTTTCTGCTCTTCAAGGATCTCTTTCAGCTCTTCAGCCTTCATCTCCTTGTCGATCTCGCTTTTTACCTGGGAGAGCATCTTACGCCCTTTACCCATCCACTTGCCCGCGGTATAAGCCAGCTTGGGCAAGCGCTCTGGCCCGACGACCACTAACGCAACCAGTCCGATGATTGCCAACTCCCAGAAGCCAATATCAAACATAAGCGGATATAACCTGCTACTCAGTTAACCAGTATTGGCTTCAAGATTTTTTCGAATCAGAGGACTCTTCCTTTTTGGTCACCTCACCCTCGATAATCTTCTCATCCTCTGCTTGCTCTATTCGAGCGCTGTCATCGTTCTTTTTCTTTTCATCGGACATGGCGCCTTTAAAGCCTTTTACAGCATTGCCAAGATCTGAGCCGATATTTTTGAGCCGTTTGGTTCCAAACAGCAGCAGTACAATTACCAGAACAATCAACAACTGCCAGATACTGATTCCACCAAAACCCATATTCTTC
>JAPHUE010000119.1 GCA_026196795.1 Sedimenticola sp. | reverse complement strand
TGTGGCACAATTCCTTTGCGCGTGAGCAGGGTACTGTGGCCTGACCGGTCTCCAAATAGGATTGAGTCGAATAGGTCGTAGGAATATTCCGAATATATGGATCAGATATGTCGAAGGCCTTCCAATTAGTTTCTGAGTTTGAACCCGCCGGTGATCAACCTGAGGCGATACGGCAGTTATTAGAGGGTCTTAAAGATGGTGAGGCGGGCCTGACGTTACTGGGTGTGACCGGTTCGGGTAAGACCTTTACCATTGCCAATGTGATTCAGGAGTTGCAACGGCCTACGCTGGTGCTGGTGCACAACAAGACGCTGGCGGCCCAGCTCTACGGGGAGATGAAAGAGTTCTTTCCGAATAATGCGGTTGAGTATTTTGTCTCTTACTATGATTACTATCAGCCGGAGGCCTATGTCCCTTCTTCGGATACCTTCATTGAGAAGGACGCCTCGATTAATGAGCATATTGAGCAGATGCGTCTGTCGGCAACCAAGGCGCTGCTGGAGAGACCGGATACCATTATTGTCACGACAGTCTCCTGTATCTACGGTCTGGGTGATCCACGCTCATACTTGAGTATGGTGCTGCATCTGGTGAGAGGGGATGTATTGGATCAGCGGGCGATTCTGCGGCGACTGGCGGAGCTGCAATACACCCGCAATGATGTAGAGCTGCATCGAGCCACCTATCGTGTGCGAGGCGAATTAATCGACATCTATCCGGCGGAGTCGGATGGTGAAGCGGTCAGGTTAGAGCTGTTCGATGGCGAGGTGGAATCCATCGCCCTGTTCGATCCATTGACTGGGGAGGTATTGCGCAAAGTGCCGCGTTATACCATCTACCCGAAATCACACTATGTGACACCCCGTGAAAAACTATTGGAGGCGGTCGAGCTGATCAAGGTCGAATTAAAAGAGCGCCTGGAACAGTTATACGAGGCCAATAAACTGGTAGAGGCGCAGCGATTGGAGCAGCGAACCCGGTTTGATATAGAGATGATCATGGAGTTGGGCTACTGCTCCGGTATTGAAAATTACTCCCGCTATCTCTCCGGCCGCAAGGCCGGGGAAGCTCCACCCACTCTGTTTGACTATCTACCGGATGAAGCGCTATTGGTGGTGGATGAGAGTCATGTGTCGATTCCTCAGGTTGGTGGTATGTTCAAGGGTGACCGGTCACGCAAGGAGACCCTGGTAGAGTATGGTTTCAGATTGCCTTCGGCACTGGATAACCGGCCCATGCGTTTTGAGGAGTTTGAAGCCAGAGCCCCGCAAACCATCTATGTCTCTGCAACACCCCGGGCCTATGAATTGGAACACTCTGGCGCTGTAATTGAGCAGGTGGTTCGTCCCACTGGATTGATTGATCCGGAGCTGGAGGTTCGTCCCGCCGGTTCACAGGTCGATGATCTCCTGTCTGAAATCAATCTGCGTACGGCGGTAAAAGAACGGGTGTTGGTGACTACACTGACCAAACGCATGGCCGAAGATTTGACTGATTATCTGAATGACCATGGTATTCGGGTACGTTATCTGCACTCGGATATCGATACGGTTGAACGGGTCGAGATCATTCGTGACCTGCGACTGGGTGAGTTTGATGTGCTGGTGGGTATCAATCTGCTGCGGGAAGGGTTGGATATGCCTGAAGTGTCTCTGGTGGCGATTCTGGATGCAGATAAAGAGGGCTTTCTACGCTCAGAGGGTGCATTGATACAAACAATTGGGCGAGCGGCAAGGAATGTAAACGGCAAAGCAATTCTTTATGGCGATAAGATCACCGGCTCAATGCAGCGCGCAATCGATGAGACCAACCGTCGGCGTGAGAAGCAGGTTGCCCACAATCTTGAACACAATATCACCCCTCAGTCGATCATAAAATCAGTGGCTGACATCATGGAGGGGGCGCGTCCTGGTGGGCCTATGTCGGCCAAACGCTATGCGAAGGTAGCGGAAGAGACGGCTGAATACAGTGCCATGACACCCAAGCAGATGGCCAAGCGTATTCAGGAGCTGGAGAAACAGATGTATCAACACGCCAAGGATCTGGAGTTCGAAGAAGCCGCCCGGGTGCGTGATCAACTCAAATCATTGCAGGAACAGGGACTGATTGCCTAGCGATAATCAGAAACGTTCTTCATCGCGCCAGCTGTTTGGCAGAATGAAGCCGAGTATCCACTCGCCCAGTCGTTGCAGGTAATAGGTAAGGGGGGTGCAGAGTATCCAGGCCACCATCAACAGTACCAGCAGACTTGACCCCACCAGATTATCTGTCAGCCAGTGCGCGCCAGCGACCATGCGGGGTAGCAGAATTAGCACGCCGATTAATGTGGCGGCCACACCCCAGCGCCAGCTTGCGAAGAACCAGATACAGCCCACCCAGATCAGGGTCACAATGCCGTGGTCACCCGGAAAACTGCCATGAGAGGCGTCCTTCGCCTGGATGTGAGGGACCAGTTCACTGAGACGATAGACCGGCTCCAGCATCAGGGAGGGGCTGGCTCGGCTTACCGAGATGGTCTCTTTATAGAGATCCACCAGACCGCCATCCTGGCTGAGTAGGATCATGCTGGCCATCATGCCAAACATACTCAGTCGTTCAATACGTTGTCCTTTTGGTCCAGAGAATATGTAGAGGAAAAAGAACCCAATCATGCCGAGACCGGTGGCGATATCAGCCATCTTGGTATTGGCTGAGGCCCAGAAAACCTGCCAGCTCTCACTCTGTTCCAGTGAGCCATTCAAAAGATAAAAAACTTGATTGTCCAGTGCGTCCCAGAGTGTGCGAGTGGGTTCAAATAGCCAGCTTCCATAGATCATCACGGCAAACAGATGACAAAGGATGAAGGCCAGGGGATACCAAATGCGCTGATGCTGTTGCACAAAAAACTCCGGGATGAGGAAGAGAACGGTTTTTAGCTGCAATCCAGGGGGAAGTCAACCCGTCAGGCCTATTCGTCCCGCAATGCTTCGATGGGATCCAGGCGGGCGGCACGCCAGGCCGGCATCACGCCAGCAATCAGGCCGATTGTGGCGGCAATACCTTCGGCGGCCAGCACATAACCCCAGGAGGTGTGGGTTGGCAACGCAGGGATTGCCACGTGGAGTAACCAGGCGCCACCGGCCCCGATGATTAGCCCCGCAAGACCACCAAGGCAGGCGAGAACCACGGCCTCGCCAATAAAAAGCCATAGTATCTGCTGTTTGCGTGCGCCCAGAGCACGAAACAGCCCCACCTCCGCCCGACGTTCATTTACGGAAATGGTCATGATGGTGAGAATGCCAACGCCACCGACCAGCAGTGAAATGCTGCCCAGCGCACCGACCGCGAGTGTCAAAATATTCAGCACGGAACCCAGTGTGTCGAGCATCTGGTCCTGGGTGGTGATGGTGAAGTCTTCATTGCCGTGGCGTTTGATCAGGTGCTGTTTAATATTTTTAGCGATCACGGCGCTATCCATGCCTTCCCGGTAGAGCAGATCAATCTCCATCAATCCTTCCTGATCAAACAGTGCCATCGCCTTATAGGTGGGGATATAGACGGCGTCATCCAGATCAAATCCAAGCAGTTGCCCCTTGGACTCCAGTACACCGATAACCCGAAAAGACTCGCCACCAATGCGTACCCGCTCGCCAAGCGGATTCTCCTGTTTGAAAAGTTCATCTCGAATCTTGCTGCCAAGGACAACAAATGAGCGGGCAAAGCGTGGGTCATCGTCTGGAAGGAACCGCCCCAGGGCAGGCTTCATTCGCCAGACCAGCGGGACATCTTGATTTACACCATATATATAGGTTCGGCGAGTGCGCTGGTTAAACTCTACCGCGGCATTCCCCTGGGCTAATGGCACAACCGCTTTAATATGGGGTAGTTTGGCCAGGGTTTCTGCGTCATCAAGACTTAGCGGTCTTACGCTATTGACCAGCGCGCCAGAGATACCAAAGGTCTCTGATTTGCCCGGGTTTATTGCGATCAGGTTAGTGCCAAACTGGGTGAACTCAGAGAGTACAAACTTGTTAATGCCTTCACCAATTGATGTCAGCAGCACCACGGCTGCAATACCTACTGCGATACCGAGTGCGGTCAGTAGACTGCGGGTACGGTGAAAGCTGACAGAGCCGAGGGCCAGTTTTATGAAGTCACGGGTCAGCATCTTAACGCCCTGCCAGCGCAACAACAGGGTCCAGCCGGGCGGCGTGTCTGGCCGGCAAGATGCCAAACAACAGGCCAGTGATCAGGGAGATGCCCAGTGCTGCAAACAGTGCCCAGAGTGGGACGATGAGGGGGAACTCGGGATAGATCTGTCCCATAACCCAGATGCCGCTGTAGGCAATAATAATCCCGATAGCCGATCCGGCGGCAGAGAGCAGTCCGGCTTCTATCAGAAACAGCTGCATGATCTCTTCCCGTTTACCGCCAAGGGCTTTGAGTAGACCGATCTCGGCCGTGCGTTGCGATACGGCAACCAGCATGACATTCATTATCAGGATGCCTGCAACGGCCAGACTGATAGAGGCAATACCCGCGACGGTATAGGTTAGCGAACGGAAGATACCATCAAAGGTGGAGAGCAGGGCGTCCTGAGTGATGACGGTTATGTCCTCCTCGTTATCGTGGCGTTTCTTGATGATATCGATGACCGCCTGCTTGGCGCGGGGGACGGCTTCACGCCCTTCTGCTTGTACCAGAATCCTGAATAGCCCCTCGGTATTAAACAGGCTCTGGGCCGAGGCTACCGGGATAACGGCAATATCACCAATGTCCATGCCGAGCGATTCACCCAGCGGTTTGAGAATACCAATGACCCGAAAACGTCGGTCATGAATGCGTACCCATTCCCCTAATGCCTTCTTGTTACCAAACAGCTCTTTTTTCAGCTTGTCCCCAATCACGGTGATGGCACTCTCCCGGCTTGGGTCGGCCTCGGGCAGGAATTTTCCCCGGGCCAATTCAAGATTGCGTACCGGCATCATGGCCGCCGTAGAACCCATTATGGTGATGTCACGCTCGCGCTGTTTGTAGGAGATCGGTGCGGCACCCAGTGCGAGGGGGGCAATCAGACGTACGGCGCTGCTGCGTTCTACCGCCAGTGCATCATCCAGTGTCAGATCCCGTGCGGTTCCACCCACCATGGGGGGGGAATCACCTGTTGTCTCTACCTTGCCAGGAATAACAATAATCAGATGAGAACCCAGACTGGAAAACTCATTGGCAACATACCGTCTCGCCCCTTCGCCCAGTGCAGTCAGGATGACCACCGATGCCACACCAATCGCCATGGCCAACAGCATCAACCAGGTGCGACTGCGCGCGCCTGTTAATGCTTTTAGGCCAAAGCCGAAGGCATCCGGGAATTTCATTACCCTGTACCACTTCTTAACGTGCTGGGTTGGTTACTCACAATGGCGCCATCCACCATCCGAATGTTTCGGGCTGCTCGTCCACCAATCTCCGGGTCGTGTGTTACGACGACCAGGGTTATTCCCTGTCCATTCAGTGACTCGAGGGTTTGAATCACCTCATCACCCGAATGTTTATCCAGATTGCCGGTTGGCTCATCAGCCAATAACAGCGCGGGTTGCATAATGGTTGCCCGGGCGATAGCGACACGTTGCCGCTGGCCGCCCGAGAGCTGATCAGGCCGGTGTTTGGCCCGGTCAGTTAAATCCATCAATTCCAGTGCCTTGTCTACACGCTCGGATCGCAAGTCAGGATCAATGCCTGCCAGGATCAGTGGGAGTTCAACATTCTGGGCGGCAGTGAGCCGGGGAATGAGATGAAAGGATTGGAATACAAAGCCGATATGATCCCGTCTTGCCACCGACTGGTCGGCTTCGTTCAGTGTGGTTGTGTCTGTACCGTCTAGAAAATAGTGCCCGCTGTCGGGTTGATCCAGCAGCCCCAGGATATTTAGCAGTGTGGACTTGCCTGAGCCGGAGGGCCCCATGATAGAGATATAGTCACCTGTCTCCAGGTCAAGGTCGACATCGCGCAGCGCATGTACGGTCTCATCACCGACCTTAAAACTGCGATTGATCTGCTTCAGTCGGATCACGGCTTCTTGCTCGCTTTCTCTTTTGCCAGGGCACCATCTTCCAATCCTTCCACATCGACGGAGGTGATGATCTTCTCTCCAGCCGCTACACCGGACAGGACCTCGGTGTGATCCCAGTTGCTCAGACCTGTCTCGATCTCCCTTTTTTCTACCGTGCCACTCTCACTGAGCAACACGTAGATCTGATTCTCTTCTATCACGGCTTCAGTCGGAATACGCAGGGCTGACGCCTTGGTCTCCAGGATGATATCAACATCAGCGGAGTAACCTGCCAGCAGTTTTTTTATATCATCAGGGTTGCTGAACTCCACTTCGACATCAACCGTACGAGCCTGCTTCTCGCGATCCAATACATAGGCTGCAATTCGCCGAACAGTTCCGGGGAATTTGCGTTTATCAAACGCATCCAGGGTGACTCTGGCTGGTTGGCCAATGGCTATACGGGCGGCATCCACCTCGTCGATTGGGGCTTCCATAAAGAAGCAGCTGTTATCTATCAGATCCACCGCTGGTGGAGTGGCAATGCCCGGAGGGGAGGGGGTGACGTACTCATTTAGCTCCCCATTGATCTCTGCCACAATGCCGTCAAAAGGTGCGAACAGCTGGGTGCGTTCCAGGTAGCTCCGGTTGACTTCCACCCGGTCGGCCGCCACACGGGATGATGCGTTGGCTGATTCACAGTCCGCCTTGCGTGCTTCTGCTTCAGTGGAGAGTTTGTCGATGGCCTCTTCAGAAACCAGTCCCCTTTTGTGCAGTCGTTGTAATCGATCGGCTTCGCGCCTCGATACTTCGGCTTGCAGGCAGGCGGCGCGGGCATTGGCGGTTGCTACCTTTGCCTCTGCCTCACTGAGTCGAATCTGTGCCATCAGATCCTTATTCCAGAGCTGCAGTAACAGCTGCCCCTGCTTGACCTGGTCCCCCTCATGAATGTCCAGTTGGGCTATCTGACCGCCGGTACCCGGTGAAAGCTTGGCCCTTCTGCACGCCTTAACTGTTCCCGCGCGGGTGTTGGCCACGGTTTTTTCAACCAGTCCCATCTCTGCGGCGGAGACTGTAACAGCTAGGGGCTTGGGTCTGTTGGTATACCAAATACTGGCTCCAACAGCGGCGATCAGGAAAACGACAATGATGAGAGATCTTGATTTAACAGCCACATTCTATTCCTTGGTAAAAACCTGGTTGCAGAATTTTAGGGTGTACTTATGTCCCGCATACTCTATATATGCTTGCTGTACGAATAAAATCAATCCTTATATTCTTATGTGTGGTGGCGAAAATATTATTTTCCTACTTGCACCGCAGGTCAAACAGCGTGTATTATTCGCGCTCTTTTACAGGCGCGTAGCTCAGTTGGTTAGAGCACTACCTTGACATGGTAGGGGTCGTTGGTTCGAATCCGATCGCGCC
>JAPHUE010000052.1 GCA_026196795.1 Sedimenticola sp. | reverse complement strand
TGGGCAACAAACGCACAGATGCGGTGACGATCTTCATTAAGGCATCTTTGGCAAACAGACGTGCCTTGGCATCGCTCGCCTTGTCCAGGCGACCCATCGCACCATCCAGTTTTTCAATGCACTTTTTAACCGCTTGACGCAGCTTCACTTCGGGTTTTTCAAGTGCCACTTTAAGATCAGTCACAGACTCATCAAGTAAGGCCTCTGATGAGTTCAAAGCGGCTTTGGTATGAACCAGCGTGCGCTGAAACTCATGTAGACGGGTCATGAGGATTTCGGGATCAGGCATCCAACCATCACTGTAGTGTCGTTTCGGGTGCGCTTCTGTCTTGATACGCTGCACACGTTCCAACACGGGATCTTCATCCATGTCGATATGAGGATAGAGCGCGAGCAGCGCCTCTAAGGATATCTCGCCCTCAAAGGTCTCCACTCGTTCTTTTCGGATTCGTTTCTGCAACTCACCGCGACTGATATCTGCCAGTCGGGCCGCTCGGGATAGTGATAACAGTTGTGGCATACGACTTCCTTGCTGATTCACTCTTTGTTTCAAATATAGCAACTATTGTTTGTATAGTATGCCTTAATAGAGCGTATCAGAAGAGACAACGGTATCTGATAGCCGTATTATGGATCTGTATGATGCGTGTTAATCACCAAATGAAATCCGGCTACCCAAATGAATGAGACAACTGATAACGGTAATGAACAGGAAGGCACACAACTGGCCACCATGGCTCAGGGACTGTTTCTAGCCAATCTGCTGCTGCTTCCCGGCGTCTGTTTTGCCTGGCTCACCTATCTCTATTTTAAACACCGCCACACGGCCCCCGCACTTGCCCGCTGCCATCTGCAACAGACCTTTATTGGCAGTATTATTGGGGGGGTGCTACTGGTGATTGCCAACCTGGCCATTCTCTGGCTCGGTGGTTACCAGAGCCCGAACACCTGGATGGTGTTGATACTCTACTTTACGACGGTCCACTCCACACTGGTTCTGCTCGGCATCGTAGGTTTAGCCAAGGCCATGGCCGGAGCTGAATTCCGCTTTCCTATTATCGGACGCCTCTGTTCAAACTAACCTGTTGGTCAGGTGTGTTTATTGAGATTTGTCGAATTTCGAGCTATTTGTTGACATAATCAACTATTAGGTTGCATATTACATTAAATAGATAGCCGAGAGAGATTTAGACATGCTAACCACTGCACAGCAGGATGCAATTGATCAGGTTCGGTCATTCAATCGCTTCTACACCCGCCATATCGGCATTCTGGATGAAGGTTTTCTGGGACAGCCACTGAATCTGCCGGAGATTCGTGTGCTATTTGAAGTCGCCAAAGAGAGCACCCTTACCGCTAATGTGCTTGCCGATTATCTACGCATGGATCCGGGCTATGTCAGCCGGATACTGGCCAAACTGCTGAAGATGGGCCTGCTGCATAGAGCTACTGATCCGTCTGATCGACGCAGAAAACAGCTCATGATCACCCCATCAGGAGAGGAGCTATTACAATCACTTAATGATCTCGCTCGCAACAATCTGGAGCAGTTGCTAGCGCCCTTATCCCCGCCCCAGCGTAGTGAGCTGGTCAGTTTGATGAATCGTATCAGGGCGTTACTGGAACCCTCACGACAACAGCGGGTACTGATTCGTCCTCTTCAGTTGGGCGATCTGGGTACGGTCATTAACCGTCATGCCGTACTTTATGCCACTGAGTACCAGTGGGATAAAAGCTTTGAACGTACCGTATTGGAAGTGCTGGCTCAGTTTGCCAACACGGTTGATGAGACCTGCGAACGGGGCTGGATTGCCGAGGTAGATGGCCAGTTTGCCGGTAGCATCTTTGCCGTAAAAGAGAGTGACGAGACCGCCCGCCTGCGCGCGCTGCTGGTTGAACCCCAGTTTCGCGGCATGCAGATTGGTCGGCAACTGATCGAGCAGTGTATTGATTTCTGCCGCCAGTGTGGCTACAAGCAGATGACACTCTGGACCTGCTCTTGTCTGACCCAAGCACGAAAGCTCTATACCAAGGCCGGCTTCACCTGTACCAAGGCGTGGGATGAACCCCTGTTTGGTGCCAACCTCACCAGTGAGAGTTGGGATAAGGTGTTGTAAAGTTCGGGTCAAGCACAAGCAAGACCGTTCTGATCAAACCCTATTATTCACTTGCCTGATTACCTACAACGTTCAGCCATGACATCACAGAATCAAAAAATAAGGCACTCAATGTTGAGATGCCGCACCTATTGCGACTTTCATACCACCGATCAACGGAATAAACCGGGGATCAGCGTCGCAACTGTTTGAGCGTTAGCGAGTTTTGCGACGCCCCTGATTTATGAGTAGCGCAGGGTGGTATGACGGAGCCATGGTTTTGGTCACTTTTGCCGAAACAAAAGTGACACGCCGTAGGGGCGCGCGAGCCCCGATCAAATAAATGGCCGCGCAGCAGCACTTTGAATTAAGTGCTTCTGTTTGCTGCCTGACTCTCGCGGACAAACAGGTTCACTTATCCCTTACGCATCCCAGTGCGACGCCCCTGGGCCTCCACGAACTGCTGCAAAGTGGCACTGCGAGCATCGGCTGTCATCATGATCTCAATAAGTTGAAAACGCCCCCGGGTCTCTACGGCCTGATTCAATGCCGTCTGTAACTCAGCACGGGTCTGTACCCGCACTCCATCACCACCCAGCGATGCGCTCATATCCGCAAAATGCCAATCATCCAGGTGATTGAAACTGCTCTCTGGCTGGAATGTCGCGAGCATACCCCAGCAGCTGTTGTTGAATAACAGGACAATAGGATCCCAACCATAACGTCGGCAGTTGCCCAGCTCCCAACCGGTCATCTGAAAGGCGCCATCACCCACAAGAATAATCGGTCTCTGTCCGGTAGACGCCTGCAACCCCATCCCGGCGGGTACACCGAAACCCATCGTCGCATAGTAGCCTGGTGCCACCAGCTGCGTGTTATCCATATCCATGGCGGTAAACAGACAATCACCAATATCCGAGGCAATGGGCATGGGGCCATGACGATCAAACAGATCATTCACGGCCCGGGCAATATCGGTTGGAACAATCGGGTTGTCATCCGCTTCCAGACCTCGTGGATAGTTAGGTTTAACCGGCGATGCATGATGATTGGTGGTCTCAGTCTGGTTCAGCAGCTCATCAACCAACTCGGTCAGTGAGAGCTGTTGATACAAGTGAAAACCCACTTTTACCTCTTGATCCGAGGCATTCACGGTATGGCGAATATCCAGTCGTTTTGCAGAGACCCCAAAATTTGAGTCACAAACAATAACCCCTAACATGAGTAATTGATCCGATGTCTCCACCGTCTCACTGATCGACTGATCCCCTGCCATACCAATGTATGAACCGATCAGCTGACAATCTGAATCTGAGAACAAGCCACGTCCCATGAAGCTGGTGGCAACCGGCAGTTGCAGACGCCGTGAGAGCTCGGCCACCTTATCCTCCAGGCCATAACGCCGTACTTCCACACCCGCCAGGATGACCGGCCTTTCAGCGGCGGCGAGTCGATTCAATATTTCACTAGCGCAGTCAATCAATGCCTGTGGGTCTGCCGTTGTGGGCGGCAGCAGAGGGACTGGATCACAGGGGGCATTTACCAGATCCCTGGGGAATTCGATATACACCGGCCGCGACTGTTCAAGACAGCTGCGCAGGACCCGGGCTATCTGCTCTGGGGCATTGGCCGGATCATTCAGTAACACCTGATCACAGGTAAACTCCTTCATCACTTCATACTGAGAACCCAGCGTCTTGATCTGATGATGCAGCAACAGATCGCCCTGCAGTTCTGAGATTCCCGGTGCACCGGAGATAACAACCAGAGGTGATTTCTCCGCATAGGCACAGGCTACGCTGTTCAGCATATTGAAGGCACCGGCTCCATAGGTCACAACCGCCACACCCAGCGAACCCCGGCCACGGCCGGCTGCATCAGCCGCAAATCCCACACCCGGCTCATGACTCAGCGTATAGAACGGAAGAATGCCTGACTGCTCAATGACCTTAAAAAAAGGCAGGGCAAAATCCCCGGGTATACCAAACAGTTCGGCGGCTCCGTGCCCCTTTAAACCCTTCAGTAATGCTTCTGCCAGTGTCATTGCGTTCTCCAGTATGGTGGCCAAATAAGGCGTCCAGCATACGGGGTTTGGAGTGACGTTATCGGGTGTTTTAGGTCATCAATTCAAACTCGTATGCTATTATCATGCATAAATCGCTATTTATTGATGATTAATAGCATTTCATTAAGAATTCATACCCTTTCTCGAGGCAAGTGACTGATGACACTCAAGCTGGATAAATTTGATCGACTGATTCTGCATCACTTGCAGGAGGATGCCCGCCTCTCACATGTAGCTCTTTCTGAGCGCATCAATCTCTCCCCCTCCCAATGCGCCAGACGCTTGCAACAATTGGAAAATGCCGGTGTCATCCGTGGCTACACGGCGGTAATCGATCCCCAGGCGCTGGGTATGGATGTGGTCGCCCTGATTAACATCACTCTGGAAAAGCATCAGGAAAATATTGCAGCGGCTTTTGAGAAGGCGGTACAGGAGCGGCCTGAAATCCTGGAGTGCCTGTTGATTACGGGCGATGGGGATTACGAAATGCGGGTGATTGCCAAAAACCTGCAGGGGTTTTCTCGCTTTATATCTGAACACTTGATGAAAATGCCTGGCGTCTCTTCAATCAAGTCAAACATTCAGCTTTCACAAATCAAGGCACGTGCAGCACTGCCACTGCTGGAGCTTGATTACTAAAACTCCACAATTAAAAACACCCGCAGAAGCGGGTGTTACTCAACGAGTCAGGGGGCACTAATTTATTTCTTTTTAGATTTCTTGGATTTTTTCTTTTTTGATTTCTTTTTGCTCTTGGCTTTCGCCTTCTTCTCAGCCTTTTTCTTGGCTTTTTTCTTGGCCTTGCGTTTTTTCGTCTTGGCCTTTAATTTTTTCTTTAGCTCGTCAGCCTTCTTATCACTCTTCTTATCGCTTTTCTTTTTTCCCATTATTAACATCCCATTGGTAGTTGGTTATTATCATCATCGCCTGTGCTAAATAACTATTACAGGTTCACTTCTGACTTTATACCGCTTTCCAGCATATTTAAAGCGTGTCGCACTTTTACCTGACCCAGAGCAACTATCCTGCACTAGTCGAAGCCACTCATCTGATTATCGACTAAAAGCTGCTGCCCTTTTCGCGCTTCTTCAAATAATCTTTAAGTGTCATATCACTGGATTGGCAGGTCATTTCAGCGCCCTTCATTTCAATAAGGACAACTAAAACACTAGGCTCTTAGGACTGACCTACAGGCTGAGCCGGCGATTCGATCAAGTTCCCGTTGCAGATCATCTCGCAATGACTCTACTGCCGATACAATCTGATTCAGTTGATCAAGTGGTAACAGCTTCTCTAACATTGTTGATATTTGACTCAGCATATTTGTCACTTTGGCCGTTATATCGTCTATCACATGACGCAGCGGTTTCAATGCCGAATTGATTAACTTGCTGATCAGTTTATCTATGGCATCAATATCGATACCAAACTTTTTAAAGGCCGCTCGAACAACCGCTTCTATTTTAGATACAACCTTTTTCCTGAAATCCTGAATCTTCTTCTTATATTGATTGACTTGGCGGATAAGATCATTGATCGCTTTGATATCAATCTGCTTGAGTACATGAGTAATTTGTTCTGCAAGTGCGGCAATCGGATCAAGTGCCTTTCGTATCTGACTCAGTACAGCACTGAGCGGTTGAATAGCGCTCTCAAATTGAGCTTTCAACTTCAGCACCACGCCCTCAAGCTGGTCAATATATCGGTTAATCGTCCTCACACACTCGATCGTCTCAGCTGAAGGCGCTATCCGTTTATAGTGTTCTACCAACTCAGCCATTTTCAGTTCTAGCGCTATAACCTCGTCCCGCACGCCATTAATCGCCTTGAGTGACTTATCAATATAGGGTTCAACCTTTTCAAGATACTGTTTTATCTTGGTCATGGCCTTATCCATCTGCTCAGTCGTATTGATAAGTTCGTCTAATACACCTTTCGTAGCCGGTTCAACCAGGGGTGAAAGCAGCCTGTGTACGGCTTTGCAGGTTGTCCCTAACTGCCCGGGTACCCACTCCAGTAGTTGTACAACTTCATTAAGTGCCGAGACCAGTGTCCGAAGTTTTTTAAGGTCTTTAGCAACAGTACCGGGTAGATCAACTATTTTCTTGATTTCAGTTATGACTGACTTGATATCCAATAGCGGTTGACGAAGGGTATCAATGTCCTTATGCAGAGAGACTATCCGATGATACAGCTTCTCTATTTCGTCAGTGTTCTGCATCAGCGCATATCCTTTGTCTGGTCAGTATAGAGACAAGTCTAGCGGTAAATAGTGAAATAAAAATCTTATATTATGTAGGGTATGACGCTCCCGAGAAAAAACATTGCATAACGCTGACGTAGTGACTGGTATTTAGACGACTGATTAATCATCAGGGTATGATAGGGCTTATTCAGTAACGCCCAGAAAGGCATCCGATGAACATAGACAGAGCAAAAGAGTTGATTCTGGTTCAGCTGCAGTTTAGCAGCGGCTATAACCGAAATGCTGTACGCATGATTCTGGGTGACGTGCAGCGAACTTTTGATCAACAGGCGGTAGATGCCCTTATCAATGAATTGGGCCTGGACCAATCATTTGGGCTGAAAGTCGGAACAGATTTCAGCAAGGTTGGAAAGTAACTCTGAATTTAAAAAAACCGATGCACCCAAAAGGATGCATCGGCTTTTATCTTGCTGTGTCAGTGTCGAGTGTTATTAGAGCTTCACACCCAGAGAGTCCAATGTCTTAATGGTCAACTGACCTTCCGACAAACGACTATCACGCTGATACTTTTTCATTGCTGACATTGTTTCCTGACCAATCACACCATCAATCCGGCCTGGGCTGTACCCTTTCTGCTCCAGTGCGGCCTGAATACGTCTTACAACACCAGGGGTGGTGTTAGTTTCACAAAGAATTGAACGCCACTCCATGCTGCTATCGGATACTTTGGTCTGCTCAGTTACAGTTGAGTAGACTGCGGGTATCGCATGACGTTTTTCCTGTGCTGCAGAGACCAGTCGTTTCACCTTAACAACTTGATATTCAGCTGGAATAGTAACCGTTGCCATTCTGGGCTCTTCAACCATTACACGGCGCTTAACCGTCTTGTATTCAGCAGGAATAACACGTTTTGTAGTGCGGGCAGGTGTCACCTGAACCTGGCGCGAAACGGTTTTAAATTCTGCTGGAACATCAACGAGACACATAATTTCGCCAGTGGTGTTATCAACACGCTCGATAGGCCCTCGACCCTTCTTCCATATGGTATAGGCAGGTTTAACCAATACCTGCTCCGTTACCGTCTTGTAGGTTGCTGGCATCTCCATCAACTCTTCTGATGCCTCTTTGACCAGCACCTCTTCTGTTCTCCATTCGTAGCGAGCTGGTATCAGTTTAGCCTGCTTGGACTCTTCCTTTACCAGTACCTTTTGCTCAGCCCATTCATAGCGCGCCGGAATAACCTGGACCCGTTCAGTTGGTTCATTCACCATCACCTGTTTCTGCATTGTCTGATAACTGGCAGGCGTGAGAACTCGCGCATAACAGTGACCCGGTTTAGCATCGGGTGGCAGCAAGCTGGCTGAGCCCATACTTGCGGTAGCCGGCTGCTTGTTTACATACTCTGCTGACAGGTTCTCCATCGCCGTTTTGATCTCAGCTTTTTCTTTCTGAGTTTTCATCAGCTCTGTCTGTGTCTGGTTCAACTCAGACTGCAACTCAGCAACACGGTTTGTATTTGTCGTTGCACAGCCGCTCAGAGTCAAGCCAAGTGCCACGGCGCTTAAAGGCAGAAAAATCCTAGTTTTATTCATCACTCCACTCCAATCCTGTGGTATTTAATAACGTAACTGGTATCGCTGAAAACTCGATCAACAGGACCAATCCCTGACTGCAGTCTAACAATCCCCAGTAAAATGGTTTGTTAATATTTGTAAATAGAGAGACACAATTGTTAAGAATGGACGGAAGTAGTGTGAGTGAGTAAAGCAGTAAGAATAGTGTGGTTGTGTCGTATACAGGAAAGTCGTGGGTTAGTGCACCATAGCGTCTAGCAGTTGATCCGGAGTGAAGTCTCCATCAAGAATCTCCTGCATCAATCCATCCCCCTGCTCTTGATACCAGCGATAGGCCTGCACACCAAAAGCAGAAGGATTCACGGCATGCTGGATCGAGTTAATCTCTTCACGGCTTTCAAACCGACCTGGATAGTGAGCCATAATTTTGTTTCTGTATTCTTCTGGAAGCATATCCAGTTGCAACACATAGGCCCAGAATTCCTGACCTACAGAAGAGAGTTTATGATGGGCATTCAACCTGATAAAAGCGTGACTCAGTTCGTGAATAATGACTGAACGATGAAGCGTCTCATCCACATCCAGCCCCAGCACTTGCCGACTCCCCGGATAGAGGGAGGGACTGTTCCAGGATATCAATTGTATAAGATCAAACTGACGCTGGTACAAGCCATAGACCTGCATTGGAGGCGCATCTTCAAAGTTCTTATAATCCACCTGATCCTTGATGATCACTTCTGTAGTAATCCCGGTCTGCATACGCCACTGTGCAACTCTTGGAACTAACAGCTCAATTGCCTCGCATACCAGTTTAAAATCATGCCGATGACGGTAGTTAACGTGGACCTTACTGCCTGGACAGGGGGAACGCACTGCATCCGATTCCGCGGCCATCACGACCGTAGTGGAAAAACAGAAGATAAGAATGACAGACTTGATGACTACTCGAATTGGCAGATTATTATTTTTAAAACGCTTCAATCCACGCCCTCTTGCACCGCCTTATTATGCTTACTCTTCATGGTAATGTGTATGGAATAGCGATGCACAAGATAGGCAAGCAGAAAAGCCAACACCCCCCCAAACTCTATTGAAAAAACCAGCACCATCTGCCAGGCATCCACCATAAGCAGCGCCAACCCAACACCGCCCAACCAGAACAGCAGACCCAGCAGGGCACTTCTTTTCAGCGAGCGGCGATAATTGGATAGAAAGCCCTGACCACATGAGTCACAGACAAACTCAGGACGACGAACGACCCATGAAGCGATCGGCTCCTTACAATCAGGGCAGCTGTATTGATTTATGTTCAACGGCACGACAACTTAAACCTGTTAAATGCTCCATCCCTTCCTGGGCCTGGCCGCTCGACAGGCCAACGTCAAAGCCCAGAACTCACCAAAGTCGTTCACCACTACATCCGGTTTATGCGGATGTTTTTCAGTACCGGGAAAGATCTTGTCCAGCCACTGCTGATCCCACTGCGCCCCATTAAAAAAGACACTGGTTACACCGGCCCGTTTGGCCGCGATGGTATCCGTGGTGCTGTCACCGATATACCAGATCTCCGGCCCCGCTAACAGATGTAAATTATCCAACGCCTTGAGAATGGGATCAGCATGCGGTTTTCTTAGCGCCGTATCATCACCACATACAGTGGTATCAAAAAGCTCCGACCAGCCCGTACCTTCGACAGCTGCGAGTTCATGCTGAAAAAACTCACGATCACGATTAGTCAATACGCCCAACTTAAGATCAAGCGCCCTTAACCCAATCAGCATATCCTTTACACCGGGCTCGAACGGATAGACGGCACCATAGTGATTGCGATAGTGACGGTTAAATGCATGATGCGCTATCTGTTTGGCCTCTTCATCGGCACCAAACAAAACTTCAAAAATATCTGTGCGCGAGATTTTTCTGTCTGCCTTGATCTTGGGGTGAAGCTGGTGATAATCACGCACGTGCTCCACCAGCTTTGCATCTTCAACTGTTTTACTCTGACTCGGATCCACCAGACGCTCAGAAAGTCCTAACTCATCAAGCTCCGGCAACATATCATCAACCGCGTGATACATCGCGTCCAGGGTATCCACTAGCGTGGCATGCCAATCAAAAAGCAAAAAGATCGGTGCCGTAAGATCAACTACCGCAGGATGCCAGTCAGGCTCAATACGGGCAGGTGGCTTACGCCGGGGAGGGGTTCGTTCGGGTCTTTCAGCCCAAATATCGGCACGCTCATTTCCATCGAGCTTCTGTATCAGATCCAACAGTGAATCGAGATCATCGACCACCGCATCTGGTTTGTGTGGATGTTGTTCACTGCAAGGGAATATGCGTTCTAGCCAGTCCCAATCCCACATGGCTCCATTGTAAAATATACTTGTTATACCCGCCTCTTTGGCCGCTATGGTATCGGTGCGGCTATCACCCAGATACCAGATATCGGGGCCAGGACTCGCCTTTAAATTGGCAATAGACTTGACTAATACATCCGGCGCGGGTTTATGATGCCGGACTTCATCACCACATACCGTAGTATCAAACAGGTCAAGCCAACTCCCACCCTCAAGGCTTCGAATCTCCTGACCCAAAAACTCTCGACTTCTGTTTGTCGGCACACCCAACTTAATTCCCAGTTTACGTAGCAACAACAGACGTTCACGCATCCCCTCTTCAAAAGGCGAAACCGCCCCATAATGATCCCGGTAGCAGTTATTAAAAGCCTTGTGGGCTATCGATATCGCCTCAAGATCCGGGCCAAAAAGGGCATCAAAGATATCGGTACGAGAAACTCTTCGCTCGGCCCGTATTTTTGGGTGTAAACGTCGAAAAATGCGAACAAAACGAACCAGTTTCCTATCATCCGGAGTTTTGCTTAACTCCTCTGGTACCAGACGTTCCAGCAACCCAAGCTCTTCGAACTGCGGCAGTAAGTCATCTATCGCCAGATACATCGCTTCTAGCGAGTCAACCAGCGTTGCATGCCAATCCAAGAGTAAAATCTTAGGAGGGACCAGTTTCTCCACACGACTATCAATCCGATAACTCAAAGGCCAAAGCTCCTCAGTTGTTGCTGTTTTTTAGTCACACAAATGGGCGAATAACCCAATATAAATGGAAATAGTGTCACCGAGTATTACACATGCCTGTCAACGGCGTGAAGGCCGTAGCAAATCAAGCTGGCGTTACCCAGCAGATGAGACAGGCAGTTGAAGTAATCAGTACCTGAAGCTATGCTGATGAATCAACAATACTCAGTAATCCGTTTTTATCATAAAGCGCCTAACAATCGGAATTATAATGAAAAACAGCCTACTTATCGCAGCATTGGCCATCAGCATCTTCCTAACAGGTTGCGATAACAGCACTCAGCCGCCCAGCCCTACTGATCAACTCAGTAAAACGACCCAGCCAATCAGTGACAATACTGAGGGTAAATACACAGTACTTAAGGCACCGTTACCGTCTGAAGAGCTGACCAACAAGACACCCTACGTGGTCGAATTCTTTTGGTTTGGCTGTCCACATTGCTACAGCCTTGAACCCTTAACCAAGGCATTCAAACAGAACAACCCTGACTTCGAATTTATTATGATGCCGGCCGCTCCAAACAAACGCTGGGAAATAGAAGCGCGCCTGTTCTATGCCATGGAAGCCCTGGGGGCCAAAGAAGCTCATCTTGATCAAGTTTTTAAGCTCTATGCTGATAAGCGTACCGAAAAGCGCTATCCCACCCTGGATGAAATAAGCAGCCTGATGAGTAAGAACGGCATCACTAAAGAGGCTCTTCAAACCAGCATGGAAAGCCAGGAGGTCTCTATCCAGATAGAACGCTCCAAGCGTCTGTTCGATCAGGCGGAACTCACTGGCGTTCCATCACTGATCATCAATGGAAAATACCAGCTTGAATTCGCCAAGTTGGATAACAACAACTTCGCCGCGGACTTCATGGAAACCATTCTTGCACTCGGTAAAAAGTAGGCTACTGAGCGCCTCACCTAAAAGGCGGGGCGCTCCATTGACTTGGATTGTCCTGATTACCCACCCTATTCAGCCATGGCACCAAAGAAATTAAAGAAAAGAGTCGCAACTTTTTGAATCCAAAATGCTTCTGTACGCTGCTTTCGAGCTGAGTTTAGTGGGTAATCAGGTAGTTTTTTTACCTGGTATTCTCGATAATTTCCTTTGCCTACCTGATTAAAACCGTGTTAAATATGATACATATTACTAATTCTTGAGATAAACTTATGAATCCCATTGTTTATCTCTTTGTAGCCTGTTCACCGCGGAGTCAGCCCCATGTTAGATGTACGTCTCAGTGCACTCAAAAAAGCCATGCAGTTAGAAAAAGAGGGCATGGCATTCTATGAAACCTCCCGCGACAAGGCGACCAGTGAAATTGGCCGTAATATGTTTGAATACTTGCGCAAGTCTGAGGAAGGACACATGCGACGTATTCGTGAGATTTATCATAGCCTTGAGCAGTCAGGTAATTGGCCTGACAGTCCACCCGTCGAAGATGACAACGAAGTGATTTTCAAAACCATATTCTCTGACGCCATGATTGAACTCAAGCAGCAGAAAACAGTGAATACCGACGATATTGAGGCACTAAGACAAGCCGCCAAGTTCGAGAAGAACGGTGAGAGTTTTTACGCCAAACGCGCTGAAGACGTTTCTGACCTATTTGAGAAAAACTTCTATACCCAGCTGGCCCATGAAGAGTTTCATCACCTGAAGGCCATTCAGGACTCAATCCAGATGCTGGAGGACCCTCAGGGCTTCTTTGCCGACAGGGAGCATGGCACGCTGGCCTGCTAATCAGTATCGTCAGGCACAGCGCTTCGAATAGCTACCTGAATCAGGCTTCAGATGATGATTGTTTTTTCCCAAACAGTAGCAACACTACGGCTATCTGCAGGACAAAACTGATCAGCGCAAGGAGTATCGCCAGATAGCTGAATTCACTAACCTTTACTCCACTAACAACAAAACCCACATCAAATAAAATCACCGTTAAACAGGCTGCAATAACTGCAGCCTGTTGCGTGATGCTACGCCCTATCCGACCCAGCACAGCAACCGCGAGCGCAGCCCCTGCCCCAATGATAATACCGTAGACAATGTGGTACAGAATTGAGGCAAACCAAGCCCCACCCGGGCCAACATCGGCAACCAGAGCAGCCCAGGTTGGCATCAGCCATTGAACAACGGGCCCAACTAATACTGTTACCACTAACGCTGTTGCGAAAATTTTCAAGTTTACGAAACCGTTCATCAGGCCACTCCTCCGATAGGTAGCCGATTATAAACCAGAAAAAACGCTTACAGAATTGATCAAACGCAAACGATCACTAGTTGCCGATCAGATCATTTAGATGAGTGATAGCCGTTATCCCTGCAGGAACGGGTAGTTTATTAGGGTTAAACCAGATTGCTTTGAGCCCACAATTTAGGGCACCCATGATATCGTCTGAAAGTGAATCACCAATCATCACAATACGAGAAGGCGAGGAACCGAGGCGTTGAACAATACCATTATAATAGTTCGCAGAGCGTTTATCGCAGTTAAGAGTGGCTTTGCAAAAAATCTGCTCAATAGGGGTAGCGATTCCTGCGCGGGATAAGGCTTGTCTGATTTGAGACGAATCAGAATCAGCCGCACTGGTAGCCAAATGACAACTGTAGCTGGATGAAAGCGCTTGCAATACCCTATCAGCACCATCTACCAGAGAAATCGTTGGCCAGTCACACATTGGGCCATGCATTCCGGGCAAATCAGCCATCAGGGTATTGCCCCAGTCAAACAGGCAATGCTTAACGCCAAGCCGAACCAGAGTAGTTGAAGGATTACTCATAAGATCTGGCATCGACTGGCTATCGGACTAGATCAAAACTCTTTATGAAGGCGATAAATGCGGTATTAAGGTGACTTTTTATGGCTACCATCACACAAAGGCGCGCTAGCAGTCGCTTTACAGCCACAGAAATAGACAGTTTTGGATTCAGCCGCTTCATATTTAGTGGGCTGAAAGGTTGTACCCTTATGCGAACCATCACAAAAAGGTTGTGATGCACTTCTACCACACGCACACCAATAGTAGGACTTACCCTGCTCCACATCTACAGCAAAAGGGCTGTCCGCAGCCCGTACTGGGTTATCCATTTATGTTCTCCCTTTTAAAAAATGTGAGTGGCTCGTCTATTAAGCCAATCATAGACTAACAGAGTGCCCTATTGGTAAACATAGTTTGTTGATCAATAAGATTGATTGCCCGAATGATACCTTTGCTCTAACGACAGATTACTTAAATGACCGCTGTCTTCTCAATAATGATTACGCTTCACTGAATTCAATTTATTCCGCATTTCACGTACGACTGCACCATATTTACGTGTACATTTTTTCCAGGCGAGATAGCGCTCACGCTTCTTTCCGTACTCGTTATACTTCTCTGGCTCTTCACCACAGAGTCGATGCATCTGGGCTGTTGCAACATCAAGGTCCTTTTGGGCCTTGTTTCTCTCCTGCATGTAATCGGCCTCAGAAGCGCGGGCGCTCTCTTTTTTACTGTTAGCCCAATCAATGGCACATTGGTATTCATTGACAGGTTTCTGATACCGCGCCAAATCTTCGTTGAAAGTTGTCGATTTGTTTCGGTATGAGGATGAATAACGCTTACGCTTGGGCGCGAGATAACGATCCAGTGCTTGTTTAGAGCGCTCAAGTGTCTGGTTCCAGTACTTAACCTTATCATTAAGCGTTTTTACCGTCAGGCGACGCTTTCCTGATGCAATGGGTAACTTTAATTCACCACAGTAGAGCTGCCCATCGACCCCTGTAGGGACTAAGACAGAGCCTGATGTGGTATGAATCTCGACCTGATCCTGAGCAACGGGAGTTTCGTCCTGAATAGGTGGTGTCTGACTGAAATGCACTTCACCCTTCTCATCAACCCACTTATACATTTTTGCAGCAACCGCCACGCTCCAGCCAGAGAGGAAAAAACAGATTAATAAAACTTGCATCAAAAAACGTGGCATTCTTGCTTACCCTTATTACTTCTTATCAACCGCATTGATAACCGTGAAAAATCTATCACAGAAAGAACAAAACATACATTGCACTAGTCGAGTATCGATACAGCACCAGCTTATCCCTACCCATCAGCCATCAAAAAGCACATAGATCATTGTTATATCTAATAATAATCAGACATATGGCCCTAAAGCATGTTGTTTTGTGATCGGTTTATCTATCGGCACATTACCTGCTGTTCTTAAATGCTTATTTCTCAAGAACTTCCCTGTTGTGCCGCTAGTCATATATAGGGTACCGCTAAAAACTAAGCTTTTTTTGTTAGTGCAAGCAAGCACCGCGCGGAGAACAATAGTTTACAAGGAGTAAATGAGGATTCGAGCACGGAACTGACGCTGCAATCGCGGAAAAGATAGTTTTTCTAGGTGCCCTATAGCTATCTACAATAAAAAAAGGAGATATGCATGCCAGCGTTAATCAACAAGAGCGTGAGAGTGCTCAGCCTGATCTGCCTGATATTCTCGACCCTGACTGCATCAGCGGAACAGATCACCTTCAAGCTGTCACACGATGAGTACAAACCCTTTCACTGGTATGACCAAGCATCAGGCAAAACCGTTGGGCTTTTTGTTGACCTGACAGATGAAGTACTGGTTAATCGCCTGGGCTGGAAAGTAGTCTACAGTGAGTATTCCTGGGCCAGAGCACAACAAGAGGTCCGAACCGGGACTGAAGATGCCTATATATCGACCCCGACGCCTGAACGCAGGAGTTACACTACATCAACCAAGACACCTCTCCTGATGATGGATAAAACCATCTTCACCTATAATGGTCATCCACAACTTGAGGCCATGCATAAGATCAAGTCACTCAGTGAGCTCAAGCCTTATGCACTTATTGATTACCTGGGAAATGGGTGGACAGAAAAGAATCTTGTAAAGGAAAATGGCTTAGATGTTGAGTTTTCAGGTGTTTTTGGCACGGTCCTGAAAAAGCTGGCCTTAAAGCGTGGAGATATTCTTGTCGAGAATCCCCAGCTGGTTTTTTACAATTTAAAACTGCTTGGCCTACAGGATAAAGTGGTAAAGGTCCCAGTAACTTTTGACACAGCCCCATTTACCTTCTGCATATCAAAAAAGTCACCCTTTGCAGAGAAAGCAGAGCTGATAGACGATGCAATAAAGGCAATGATTAGCGATGGCACTTATGAACGCATCATAAAAAAGTGGCAATAATTATCCAACCATCCCTGTAATATAATACAAGCTACTTCAGCATGACAAACAAACATAAAAACAGAAAGCTGATTCTTACCGCCAGTATTCTATTGATATTCACTTTCGCAATATTGGTAGCACTGGCAAACCGATACAGTGCTAATCAGCTAAAAGAAACGGTTCATGAACACGCTAAAGTCATAGCCAAATCAATGTGGGATATCACTCCTCATACGATCACTGACTATCTCAGACTAGCTGCAGATCAAAATAGTTATAGACAGGTAGTCATAACTGACGAGCAGGGAAATATTTTCACAAGCATCAATGGTCCAGAGTTGAGCGGAATTGACCGCCCTCTTCTTGCTCTGGGCGTTATTGGACAAGAAAAATACAAAACAGCTATTACCTACCAGGGAAACAGGTTAGGTGTCATTGAAGTAGAGTGGTATCGCAAGACTATCTACGACACTATCTATATTTTCCTTATACTGTTCCTGGTCACCGCTGTTATATGGACCTATCTCCTATTGCGAAGGAGCGAGACAGAATACAGAAGTCTGTATGAAGCTAGCCTGGTAGGCATGTGGAAAATAGATATTGCTACAGGTCGCTTTATAAAAGCCAATAGAGCCACACAAGAACTACTGGAAACAGATCATCAAGAACTTCTGAGCAAATTCTTCTTGAATGACTTTATCCCTAAAGAAAACCGGAAAATCTTATTAGATGAATTACGCAGAAATGCACAACTATTTGATTACGAAATACCAATCACCTTACCTAATGGGATAATCAAAGAGGTTTCCATTTCAGCCATCTATTTCAAGAGTGACCAGTGCATTGAGGGTACGGTTATTGATATAACCGAGCGAAAAAGGAGTGAAGAGGCCCTGCATAAAGCAAGGCGCATGCGCCAGCTTGTCTTGGATACCATTCCCCAAAGTATCTACTGGAAGAATTTACGGGGGGATTATCTTGGTTGCAATCAACAATTTGCAGAAGATGTAGGCATTGATAATCCGCTGGATATTAGCATCACCCAAATCCAGATCCTGCAACTAGATCAAAATATCGAAAAACACTTTTCAGAATCCGACGCTGCCATCCTGTTATCACAAGAGCCAGTAGTTCATGCAATTGAGAAAGTTATCGACAAGAATGATCATGAAAAATGGTTTGACCGCAGTGTGCTCCCGCTATTTAATCTTTATGAAGAGATCTCCGGCGTCCTTTGTATTTATGAGGACATAACCGAGCGCAAGCTAGAAAGCGCGAAAACTGAACAACTCGAAAGAGAACTCTTGCGTGCCCAGAAGCTTGAATCCATAGGTACATTGGCAGCTGGTGTTGCACATGAAATCAACACACCCATTCAGTTTATCAGAGATAATACGATTTTTATAAAAGAGAATGTTTCTGAATTAATTGAATACATTAACAAACAAAACCGTATGATCATTGACATCGCTGATGACAATCAGCATTCGGTATTAAAAGAGCATCTTAAGCTACTGGAAGAAGAGTATGATTTTGAATTTATCCGCGAAGAACTGCCCATCTCTGCAGACCAATCCCTGGAGGGCATTGACCGGGTAGCCGAGATCGTTAGTGCCATGAAGGGATTTTCACATATGGGATCAGAGAACCTTACCGAAGAAGATATTAACAAAGCAATTGAAAGCACCATTGCAGTGTCACGGAACGAGTGGAAATATATAGCCGAGATGCAAACAGACCTCGATTCATCACTGCCACTGGTCTGTTGTTATATTGGCGAAATCAAACAAGTAATACTTAATATTATTATCAATGCAGCACACGCCATACAAAACATTCAGACTGAAACAGATCTGATAAGCAGAGTGATACATATAAGCACCTACAGAGAGAACGATTCCATTGTTATCTGTATTAAAGATAATGGCAGCGGAATTCCAACTCACATTCAGGACAAAATATTCGACCCTTTCTTTACCACTAAAGAGGTAGGAAAAGGTACCGGCCAAGGGCTCTCTTTGGCCTACCAGACGATTACCGAAAAACATCAGGGCCGATTGACTTTTGATTCCCAAGATGGTGTCGGCACAAGTTTTTATATTACCCTTCCATTAAAAATCAGCGTAACTCCAAGAGATTAGAAAATCCAGATAAATAATCACTCTGTGTAGCCTATCAGCAAACAAATATATACACTTATTGCACGCTCGCCAGACACCAAGGCATGATTTGAACAGGAGATCCCTAAGTATTACTGATCATATGAATATCACGCTGCGGGAAGGGTATGGAGACGCCATTAGCATCAAACTGTTCTTTGACTTTTCGTGTCACATCCCAGTACACATCCCAATAGTCTGGGGTACTGACCCACGGACGTACAATAAAGTCGACCGATGACTCACCCAACGTATGCACTTTTATAATCGGTTCTGGGTCTTTTAGAACTCTTGTGTCTGATTCGACAATATTGCGAAGTATATTTTCAGCCTTTGCCATATCGTCACCGTAACCAATCCCAAATACCATATCCACACGACGTTTTGTCTGGGCAGTCACATTGCGTATCACCCCACCCCATATCTTGTTATTAGGCACAACCAACTTTTGATTATCGGGTGTCATTATTGTGGTTGCCACCATATTCATCTCTTGAACTTTACCCGTAACCCCGCCCGCTTCAATGGTGTTTCCGATATCATAGGGCCGATAAATCAAGATCATCAATCCAGAAGCAAAATTCGACAACGTTTCCTGCAAGGCGAAGCCCAGGATAAAACCAATGACGCCCAGGCCAGCTAACAGCGGACCAACCTGAACACCCATTTGTGAAAGTGCTACCAGCAATCCAACAACCATCACGGCCTTGCTGGAAAGATTAACAAAGAAATCCTGAAGCAACTTGGAAATATGGAGTTTTGAAGCACTCAAAGCACGTCTGACCAAGCGCTCCGCCAGACTTGAAAGGAATTTGAACAACAGTAAAATAAAACCGATAACCAAGGCCTTGAGGAATAACCCCGGGCCATTCTCTTGCGCCCACTCCATCAACGACTCCATCCACTTTTGAGTGAGTCCAATTACCACCTTCCTGTCAAAGATATCGCCGCTAATCTCACCCGTAGCCATTATGAGTAACTGACTATAAGGCGTTGTATCAATATTGCGCTTCCCCATGATATCAATAGTTAGTGCCAGACTTTTGGCATTGTTCTGCTTCTTTTCTGTTAATAACTGCAATTCAACCGCCATATTCTTTTTTTCATCATCGGTTGCGTTTGCTTGCCGTTTCTCTATTTTTTTTATTTTATCCAGAAATACTTCAATCCTTCCCGCACTATTTTTTGCCCGCTCTTTCAGTAAAGCATCCAGATATGTTATGTCCTTTCTTGCATCCAAACCCAACAGAGACATCTTCTCACTTTGTTCAAATAGGGCCAGTATAAGATCGCTGTTGCGATCTAATGAGGAAGAGAGGGATTCTTGTATTTTTAGCGTTTGTTCAGGCGTGGCTTTTTCTTGCTGCGTTCGTAATGACTCAATCTCCTTCTGTACAAATTCGATATCCTTTCGAATAATCTGGGTTAACTCTTTTGCAGGTTGTTTAATTTTCTCTACTAGATCAGACGTATCTACACCACTCTCTTTCTGATCAATGAGTTCTTTAAGCAACTTACGCATCGTTTTACGGTAGCTGCTTTTTAATTGAAGTGATCGATTATTCAACGCAAGCTGATCATCACCTGTCGCCTTATTCAGATCGAGGTGGATCTGGTCCAGTTCAGCACCCAGACTTTTTAACTCGCCAAGAAGGCCTTGCGTAACATTTGCAGCGGAGGGTTCTTCCAGTACAACCTGTTCGTTGGCTATTTGCCCTGATTGCTGGGCACTGATTGGTGATAAATAAAACGCTAGCAGAGAAACGATAAAAATAAACGAACCGCGACAAAACCCAATTTTACAACTCATATTAACCACTCTCCCCTGCATAAATAATCACTATCATTAAAATTTCTACAAATCTAATGAAGTCAATAGGTGACGGTGACAACAGGCTGTCCCGCCTGACACTCATTCTATACAGTTTTCAAAGAAAAATAATTGATTATTGTACTAAAAAACAACAAAGAAGATAAAATCAGAACACGATTTGTCAGAAAGGGAATCAGGGCAACCAGACAGAAAAACAGCCACCAGTGAGCTTGTAACCATTTTCCAGGCGTATAAAACCCACTTGCTCTTTGTTCTTATGCATTTCGGCAATGAGGGTAGCAAAGTATAAACCCAACTGAGTTCTTCCCTCTGCTATATCACGATGTAAATCCTGAGAAGATTGAGCAGCTAACATCTCTTTTGGATACCCCGCACCATTATCTTCAACCCGGAGAACCAGATAATTATCTTCCTGTGAAGCGGATACGCACAATGTATCCCGCGTATAGCGAAGCCCATTTCCAACAAGATTATTCATGACACCACGGACCAGTCCTTCATCAAAGTAGCCGTAAAGATCCGGATCACACTCAGCAAACAGATTGATGTGATTAGCTTCAGCAGAAGCATGATTCTCTGCTATAACTTCTTCAAGAAAGTTAGCAACATCTACATCCTCAATGGTTGGAGAGATTCTTTCGTTTTCTATGTTATAAAGCGTGAGCAGTTCAATCAGATTATTATTAAGCCTATTTGCCTCATTTTGCAGGGCCGTGACGCGTTCTGGCTTGTCATAGTGAAACGAGGGATCTTCTGTCATTTGCTCGAGTGTATGCACCACCATACTTAGAGAGTTTTTCATGTCATGGATCAAAGATGCTAATACGTCGTAGAATTTCATTGCACGTTTTCCTTGTCTAAGGCTTGGCCCCATCCAGCAACTGTTTAAGCATGCGATCCATTTTATGCAGCGTCCGATTCTCTGAGTCCATCTGCCTTACACGCGTAAGGTATTCGCGCACCTGATCAATCCGTTTTGGAACGATGCCTGACTTCTTCATCTGCAGCATGAAGATTCGTGCCGCATTAAGATTGACCACCTTATTACCCGGCATACCATCCACCGCCTCTTCAAATAACAGCATGGCTTCATCCAACTTACCCTGCTTGGCTAGCTCTACTCCCCTGTTGTTAAGGCGAACAATACCCTTCTTAATATCTGCGATCAGTGCATTGGGGTCATCTGACAGACCAAGATCGGCCAAGGTAGCCCCTACCTGTTTCAAAAAGGCTTCGTCTGAGTGATTATTCTTTACAGCCTGCTGTAGAAACTCCTGGGCACGATCGAGCTCACCCATTTTGCTGCAGGAGCGCGCCATATCCAGGGCAAGTTCTGGAGCCGCCTTGGTTCCCAGTTCTTTATACAGCTCATGGGCATTATCCATGCAGGATCTTGCCCGCACACTATTACCCATATCCTCCTGTAAGACCGCCTCTGTCATAGAGGAATAAAGGTCTGCCTCTTTATTACCCTTGAAGGCTTTTTTCAGGTCACGCAATACCCTTAGACCTGCCTCGCCATTGGCATTAGTCGCCTTTGTTTTTGCCAGATTGGCATAAATCGAGGGGTGCTTGTAGATCGAGTATTTACCCAGATGAATAGCCTGACTAAAGGCATGTTCAGCCACTTTTTCATCATGATTGGCCATTGCCAACTCGCCTAATGCACGTTGTCGTACAATAGCCTTTGCTGAATGTGATGTAGCTGTTTCCAGAACCTTTTGTGCCTGCACCGGCTCATCAAGGGCTAACTGGGTCTTTGCAAGCCAATCATAGGCCGCCATAAATCGCTCATTGCCATCCAGCAAACCCTGAAAAACCATTTTGGCCTCATCATAACGCCGGTTTCCAAAGTAGGCCTTGCCGATACCAAGGCGCGCCCAGGCAATCTCACGCTGTACAAGCACACCTGAGTAGATCGCCTCGGCCTGATCATAGGCCCCAGCCTTGATACAGAGGTCTGCTTTAAGTTTTATAAACTCATTTACATTTTTTGGATTTTCTTCAATCCGCTTATCCAGCAAAGCATTAGCTACATCATACTCTTTGTGATCAATGGCGTTTTCAATCTCCAGCAGATCGGCCTTTCGGTTGAGCAATCTTTCTAACCGCTGCGCCAGCAGGTCTTTGGTGAAGGGTTTGGTGAGATAGGAATCCGGCTCATACTCCACTGCCCCCATTACCATCAGGCGGGTATTTTCAGCCGTTATCATGACGAACACCGTACTGACACCAACCAATCTTCTGGCGCGAATCTCTTCTAGTATCTGTTGTCCGTCACGTCCATCACCAAGATTATAATCACAAAGAATAACGTCATACCGCTTCGATTCAATCAGGGCCATGGCCTCACGTCCATTTGCCACTGAATCGATATGAGTAACACCAAAAGATTGCAGCATATTGCGCAGTACACCACGCATATCACCGTAGTCATCAATAATCAAAAAGTGTAGTTGTTCAATCTTGGTCGCCATACCACATTCTCAAATACTTCTCTGTTTGAGAGATGGCTCATCAAACAGGATAAAATGTTAATTGAGCCATCGCTTTATTAGTTAGCCGTCTAACTTAACCTGCTCTTCTGTGCAGCAGCGATTACGTCCGCCCCGTTTGGCCAGATAAAGTGCCTCATCGGCCCGCTCAAAGGGGTTTTTCCTTCCATCACCCTTCCTGAATTGAGCCACACCACAAGAGACAGTAATGTTTACCCGGTTATCCCCAGACCTGAAGGGCTTCTCTTCAACAGCCCGTCTGATTTTCTCAGCGACAATCTTGGCACCCTTGAGATCGACTTCCGGCAACAGTACCACAAATTCTTCGCCACCATAGCGCGCAGGAAAATCTACCTTTCGTGTGGCCTTTTTCAGATGCGCACCAATCACATGCAGCACCTTATCGCCTGCCAGATGCCCATAGGTATCATTCACTTTCTTAAAGTGATCAACATCTACAATAATCATGCTCAGAGGATAACCATAGCGATTCCAGCGGGTAAATTCCTCTTCCAACTTACAATCAAAGGCGTGACGATTATTTAATCCGGTCAGTGCATCGGTGAATGCCTCGGTGCGAGCCTTTTCAACAGACTCTTTGAGTGAGGCCGTCTCATGCTCCATATCGCCAATCTTTGTCGTTAGCAGATCAATGCGTTGCTCAAAATCCTCCACCAACCGTTCATTGTCCGTACGGTTTCCCCGCAGGCGCTCCTGTATCAAACTTAATCGTTCGGTGATTGAGTGCTTGAGGTCTTTCAGATCCGTCGCCTGGTCAACGCTCTCCTGCAAGTGCCCCATCTGCGCCTGCATATCCTGATCCATTCGGTGACTGTTTTCCGCAAGCTCGCCCCCAACCTCACCTATACCGGTCACCTCCTGGTCTAACTGTTGGAGCTGCTCTGTCATCTGTAACAGAAAACGCTCAACTTCCTGCCGTTCATTTTCTGCCTGGGTTTTGGCGTATTCCACCAGCTGCAAAAGTTCGGTGAGAATTGAGGGGATATCTTTGGCAATGATCCCTCTGGACAGCTGCTTCCTGAGAGCCTGCACTCTCGGTTTCAGTTGCTCAGTAACATCCAGTCGCTCAATAAGTTGCAGTAATACCTGATCAGCAGAAGGCAGCATCTCTAAAGGAGCAGACCCGGAACCGGCGGTTAGTATCCCAACCAGGTCGGTAACAAGCTGTTCCAGTACGTGATTGCTAACTGCAGCAGCCGCACTATCAGCTACTTTCTGCAGTTCATCCGCCGCACTGTGTTGATGTGCCAACTGCCTGGCCAGGGAAACTAATAGCTGACGCCCCTCTACCGCCGCCGTTTTTTCGGTTGACTCCGGCACCTCGGCATTTACAACAGTCTCACGGCTGTCAGACTCTTTGTTGAACAGTTTGCCAATCAACCCTTTTGTTCGCTCAGGCTCAGCTGCCGGGGTGAGCAAGAGGGCTTCCAGTACCAATGACTTAGCGGCGTTTAAGGTCTCGGGTGCTACCGGTGTTTTTTTCAATACCTTGGTGAGTTTGCGCGCCGGTTTCTCAAGGTTTTTAGGGAATTGGGCTTCGGTGAACAGTGTCAGCCAGAGAGAATCACTTGCACTGATATCACCTTCAGGCTCACGCCTGGCCTGAACACCCTCCGCCTTGCCCGCAATGTCTTCAACCAGGCGCAACAATGCCTTGGTGTCCTGCTCACCCCGGACCCGGTTACGTAGCTGCTCCAGCCGCTCATCCAATAGCGGGTCTAGCCCATCCCCTACCAGGGAGAGACGGGATATACAGCGTCTTAAAGCCGATTCGACACGCTCCCAGCGCTCCTCCTTGCGCTCGAGGTCAGCCAGACTATCAAAGTACTTCTTTTTCCACTCACCTTGCGGTTGATTCATTATCCCCTCATGGACCCAGGCTCATTTAATAAGCTATCGGCAGCATAGTGAGCTGAGTTTAATAAAAAATGGCGCTTTACAGCGCCATTTTTCAAAAAACGGGGTATTTAGTCTCAACCCCCTTGAAGTGCCAATACGACCTTTCGCTGATTTAACCACCCTTCCCAGGAGAAGATGGCCAATGCCGTCCAGATAAAACCAAATGTGATCATCTGGTGGCCAACAAAGGGCTCATTATAAAGATAGATGGCCAAGAGAAATGTGATGCTGGGCGCCAGATAGTGTAGTACCCCCACTGTGGTCATTGATAATCGGTTAGCGGCGGCAGCAAAGCAGACAAGTGGCAATGTGGTCACCAGACCACCCAACATCAGCAGCAAGTCCATTGAAACCACGTTCGATCCGAAGCCCAGCTCACCAGTGACATCCAACCAGTAGAGATACAACAGTGCAAAGGGTGACAAAAGCAGGGTCTCCACACTGAGCCCCAGCAGCGGATCGACAGCAATTTTCTTCCTAATCAAACCATAGAGTCCAAACGTCACCGCCAATGTGAGCGCAATAAGTGGCAATTCACCCAGGGTGATCACTTCATTTACTACTCCACACAAGGCCAGCAATATAGCCAACATCTGAATGTATCTCAGGCGTTCACTGAAAAACAGTACCCCTAGCAGCACACTGAACAGTGGAATAATGAAGTAACCCATACTGGCCGCTACAATATCACCCCGGGTAACAGCATCGATAAAGGTCAACCAGTTTGCCGCCACCAGCAAGGCTGTTACCAATAACCAGCCCACATGTCTCAGATTAGAAAACAGGTTTTTTAAGGCACCCCACTGCTGTTGCCACGTGATCATCATCAACAAAAGCACTACTGACCAGATAACCCGGTGCGCCAGCACTTCTGCAGGAGAGACGGTTGCAACAGCCTTGAAGTAGACAGGACCAAAGCCCCACATACCGAATGCAAGCAACCCGTAAATAAAACCTGTGCGCGCCTCATTATGATCAGATTGAGCAGGACTCATGGCTTGGCCACCTCCAGTTCACGAACCAGAAAACGCCGGTGAAAACGCTCACTACTTCGACGCAACAAGCGGCTGGCAAAAGCCACTACCAGGAAACCAAACAACAGACGCATCCAGAGAATACCGCTGAGATCTGCACCCAGAAGAAGAATTAGCAAGGTATCCTCAATCACGCTGTGACAAAGCGCCAGCAGGGTCATGGCACTGAAGACATCACGGTAAGGTACATGCCCAGCCTGAGCCTCTTTTATCAACAAGCCACCACCAAAGGCCAAACCCAGGGTAAAGCCAACAATTGTAATAGTGGTAGCCGTGGGACCAATCCCCAGCATCCTTAAAAGCGGCTGTAGTAACCAGTGAAGCAGGCGCTCAATGTGTAACAGTCGCAGCAACTTGAGTGTTGTAAGCAGAACAGAGATGATCACCACAATCATGCCAAGACTTTTAAGCTGACTGAGCAACCAGGCCGACAGTGAGTGATCAACCACGCCAGGTGACCAAAGCAGTTGATTGGGCTGTTGCAACCAACCACCCCAGCCATACAGATGATGCAGAATAAAACCCAGTACCAGTGCACTTGAGAGACGAATCAGCAGGGTTACACCGAGCCTGACCCCTGCTTTCTGGGCAATACGCGCTTCAATAGGCAAAGTATGCGCAATCAGCATCATGGTGCCGATCACGGTCACCTGGGCAACAGTGAGTGTCTCTGTTTGAGCGACATTGAAGAAGATGATCATGCCCGTGTAGATATTGGTGAGCAACGTGGTAGCCCAGACCAACCCCATACTTTCGGGAAGCCCTACCCAAGCCATTACAGGCCCCAGCAGCCAGGCAATTACTGCGACGCCCCCACTCTCTTCCAGAAGCTTTACCAGCAACAAGGTGGGGATCATGATTTTGAACAGGGTGGAGGTTACCTGATAGATATCCTTCAGCAGCTCTTTAAACCAGTTTTTCATGCAGCGTCCCAATAAGGTTAATTTGTCTGGTTGATATTGTAATCAATCTAATTCTGCTATGATTTCGTTTAATCTAGATACAATGGACTTATATTTTTTATTTTTTATAATTCTGTTATTTAATTCCATTTTTTAAAACTTTTATTGAATATTATTAATCATGGCATCTCACACACTTGACCGGATTGATGGGCGAATCCTCAATCAATTACAAAAAAACAATCAAATCAGCAACATAAAACTTGCCGAACAGGTCGGACTCTCCCCGCCGGCCTGCCTGCGACGGGTCAAACGACTGCGAGATGAAAAGGTCATTACAGATGACGTATCCCTGGTTGATCCACAGATCTCAGGGCATAAGATCAATATTATTGTTGAAGTGGAGATGGAGCGGGATCACCTGGAACTGGCCGCCCAATTTCGAAAGGCGATAGTGGCCTCCCCCGAAGTCACCCAATGCTATGCGGTGACCGGCGAGGTGGATTTTATCCTGGTGGTATCAGTTCCAGACATGCAGACCTATGATGCTTTTACCCACAAAGTGCTTTATACCCAAACCAATTTACGGAAATTCCGCAGTCTTATTTCCCTGGAGCGGGTAAAGTTCGAAACAGCCGTTAAGCTCTAATTCCACGATTAAAAGGCGGGATAGGTTGCCTCATCATTATCGAACGGTTACATTCGAAACTGACACCCTATCTGGACTGCCTGAGCCATGCCCCACTCCGCTGAATCTGATTGCTCAATAAAAATTGGCGTCGCCAGTGCGTTAGGTGCGTTTCTTATTTGGGGATTCTCACCACTTTACTATCGGGTAATAGGTGATGCGCCTGCGTTAGAGATCATCGCCCATCGCGCCATCTGGTCATTACTGTTTACGTTGATTCTAGTTGGCACGACGGGTCAGGTAAGAATCTTCATTCGGCTCTTCTCCAACCGCAAGCTTCTCCTCATCCTGCTGATCAGCTCTATTCTGGTCTCAGTGAACTGGCTGGGTTTTATCTGGGCGGTAAATAACGAAAAGGCCCTCGAAGCCAGTATGGGTTACTTCATCATGCCCATCGTGATGGTACTGCTCGGCCGTCTGTTTCTGGATGAACGGCTAAGCCGCAGCCAGGTCATCTCGTTGGTTCTGGTCTGCTTGGGCGTACTAAACCTGCTCGTGGCGATTCAACAGCTCCCCTGGATCGCGTTATTGCTGGCTATATCCTTTGGGTTTTACAGCCTAGTAAGAAAGAAGGTCAATGTGAGCGCACTGGTGGGTCTCACCATGGAATGCCTATTTCTTACACCCGTTGCACTGTGTTATCTCTGGCTACTACATAGGGATGGCGAGCTGGTTTTTGGCACCCTGAACATCGGCTTTGATCTGTTGCTCATTGGGTCAGGCCTAATGACCGCCCTACCCCTGATCCTGTTCACATCAGCCTCAAAACGACTTAGGCTTGGCACCGTTGGTCTTTTGCAATATCTGAATCCAACCGTTCAGTTTCTACTCGCGGTGTTTCTGTTTAATGAGCCTTTTTCAATACCGCACCTGATCACCTTCTCACTCATCTGGTTAGGATTAATCATCTTTAGCGTGGACTCCAGAAATCAGATGAAGCGGGACTCCCTTGCAAGAAAACTGGCCGCGTCCACACCCTGATTAGCAAATCGCTTTCTGTGCTGATCTAAGGCAATTACGACCGTCATGCTTGGCCTGGTACATGGCTGTATCGGCGGCATCAAGCAAATCGCTCCAGGTCGTAGCGATATCAGGATAACTGGCTACACCAATGCTGATAGTCAGGGCTACATTTTCATCTCCGAGCCTTGCTTCATGGTTAGCGATTCTGTGGAGCAGACGTTCACCCAATTCTACCGCCCAGGAATGGGACGTTTCAGGTAATACGACAAGAAACTCTTCGCCACCAAACCGGGCGACATAGTCAGTTTTACGTAAAGAGCTCTCCAGTTCAAAAGCCATACTACGCAATACCCTGTCACCACCTCCATGGCCGTAGCGGTCATTGATCTCTTTGAAATGGTCGATATCCACCATAAAGATGGAGAGTGGATGTACATAACGGTTAGCACGCTCTAGATCATCAGTAATTCTTCTTTCCAGCTCATTACGGTTATACAGACCCGTCAGGGGATCATGGGTCGCCAGATGTTTCAGCTCTTTCTCTATCCGTTCACGCTCTTTAAGCTCATTACTTAACTGCAGGGTTCGCTGGACAACTTGATCTTCCAACTCAATATTCAGCATTTGCAGTTGGCGCTCCTCGGCATGAGAGAGCATAAAGAAGTAATAGAGAACCAGTGCATAAGCGGCAAAGCGTAGGATATGCCAACACCACCAGACACCATCCCAAGGCGTTGAGAATTCAAACAGCATGCCTGAAAAACCAAACAACAGGCAGTGACTGGCAAAAATGCTGTTATCCCGAATTCTGGTCTGCTGATACTGCAACAGAAAGTAAGCCGATGCGACAAAGAAAAAGCCACCGGCAGTCAGGTTTATGGTTCGTGCCAAGGGCGAAAATTCCGAACCATGACTCATTAAGGGCAGTGAAGAAGAGAACACTAAAGAGGTCGCGCCAGCCAGAACAGCAAGAACAAAAACAATAATCGGCAACTGTCGTTCATATCCTCGCTGTGCGATCGCATCCGGCAACCAGATACATGAGAATATGAAACCACCAATTAGCATGGCTAATGAGTGAAGCCATATAAAACTTTGCGTGTCTTGAGAGATGGCATGAAAACCATCCAGTACACCCATGCCCATCAATGCAGAAACAATCCAGACATAGCGCACAGGCAGGCGATCATAAATCCGCAACATGAAAATCAGAACGGCAATCAGCAGCGCAATAAAGGTACCGAGACCTTCAACAAAGGCATGGAGCGGATAGTGAACCCATTGACCTTGAGGAAAAACAGTCACAAAGAGGACACCACCAATTAGAATGGAGAGAATCACGCTGATTAACAGGGCGTTAAACGTTCTCATCGCAACTCTAGAATAGATATTCACCTTTCTACTGTCCAGCAAACTGGGCATCACTCGTCTAGCTTCATGATGTATATCACTCAATCAATTGAAAACGAGTCCGCACATCGGCAAAACCGAAGACCAGAGATGACTATTATTACCTGAATGACCGTCTATTATCAGCGCTTACGACTGACAGGAATATTGAATGTCAAACGAAACCGACGACTCTGATTAATAAAGTGGTTGTCCTGATAACGGGCGTGGGGTGGAATACTCCTGGCCTGATAATCACTGGCGGGGAGCCACTGCATATAAAGGTTGCGCATCAAATACAACAGATCACCAAACACCCCTTCTGCTTCACAGCAGGCGTGCAAACCACCAGGTATCTCCATTACACCAACACCATCACTGGGATAGGTCTTGTTTGGTAGAGTAAGGCAAGCCACATAACGACATCGTTCAAACGGTATCAAATCAGGGTTGCTATGATGCAGCGCGATCATCTGCTGCTTTTCAACCGCTATATCGTGAACGGTCGCCCAGTCAAGCAAACGCGCCCAGACCTCCCCGATACCCTGGTCATAGCCTATATGCCGGATATACGCGACCGGCTGACTGGCCAGGTGTTTTATAACCACAGGAGGTAACACAGGACGGTCTGTCTCCCGCAGCGTATCTTCATAGTACTTGCGGTGAGGATTGGTATCAGAAACCGACCAGAGCGCCTTCAGACTGCGACTACGGTTCTCATACCCCTCTCTGCGCCAGACACTGGGGGAGCAGCCGACGAATGCCTTAAAGGCGTGATTAAAGGAGGCATTTGAATGAAACCCACACTCGGTGGCAATTTCAACAATGGCCGTATCCGGATTATAGATCAGCAAGTTCGCTGCCCACTCCAGACGACAGCGCCGTACGTAATCATGGACCGTCTCACCGGTTATCTGTTTAAAAATCCGTTGAAAATGGTAAGGGGAATAACAGGCACGCTGTGCCAGAGAGATAATATCGAGGTCCCCAGAAAGATCCGCATGAATACGATAAAGCGCCTCGTTGATGCGCTCCTGATGCTCATAGGATGTATTTCTGCGTTGTCCCATAGGCAAAAAATAGCACATTTAGACAAAATAATACCCCCATCCGATCAAATGATTTTTAACCCCTCTGACTTATGCTCAACTAACCCATAACCCAGGAGAGGATTAGCGGATGTTTGCCCAGCGAACTAAAAATCTTAACAGCTCGTTTATTCGGGACATTCTCGCTGTCACCCAGCAACCTCACATCATCTCTTTTGCTGGCGGCCTGCCAGACCCGGCCCTTTTCCCTGTGGAAGATCTGAAGCAAGCGGCCCAAGCGATGCACCAGAATCTGGGTAGCGCCCTCTATCAATACAGTGAAACCGCCGGCCTGTTGCCGTTAAGAGAGTATATTGCCGAGCATCTGACCGTTACCGATTCAAAACGGGAAAATATTATTGTTACCACTGGTTCTCAACAGGGGCTGGATCTGGTGGTTCGCTGTCTGATTGATCCGGGCCAGAAAGTCGTCGTGGAAGGCCCGACCTATCTGGGTGCCTTGCAAGTATTGCGGGCTAATCAGGCTGAACTCGTTAGTATTCCTTCAGATGATCAGGGACCTGACCTTGAGGCACTCGAAAGAGTTGTTAAGCAGGAGTCTATCGGCTTTTTCTATACCGTGACCGATTTCCAAAACCCAACGGGTACCAGTTACTCCCTTGAGCGTCGGAAGCGATTGGTTGCACTGGCAAAAAAATACAACTTCCTGATCCTGGAGGATGCGCCCTATGCGGCCTTGCGTTATACCGGAGAGATGCTGCCAAGCCTGCACACATTGATGCCTGATCGGGTTATCCGGTTTGGCTCATTCTCCAAAATCATTGCCCCTGCGCTTCGACTGGGGTGGATCAATGCACCGCAGGAAATCATTAAGGTAGTAGAGAAACTGAAGCAGGCCGCTGACCTGCACTCCAGCGGTTATGACCAGCAACTGGTACTGCATTTTCTGCAAAGTGGCGCTCTCAAGCCTCATCTGCAGAAGATTCGCGCCGCCTATGGCGAGCGACTCGAAATCATGGCATCAGCGCTCAGTCGCACCATGCCGGAGACATTGCAGTTCACTAAACCTGAAGGCGGTATGTTCATCTGGGCCACACTGACGACGAATGAGAGTACCCTGGCGTTATTTACTGCGGCCGTTGAACAGGGAGTGGCGTTTGTTCCGGGAGAAGCCTTCTATGCCCAGGGTGAGTCAAATAACAGCATGCGACTCAACTTCTCCAACAGCCCGATTGAATTAATCGAACAGGGTGTGCAAAGACTCGCAAGCTTGGTCAACAGAGAGCAGCGGGGTACACAGGCGGCGTCTGCATGAGCTGAGGTTAATCACACCCAGCGGTTAATGCCGGGCGTGATCAATAATCAGGCATTAATTCAGGAAAGGATTGGTCGTCCGTTCATGTCCGATGGTTGAGACAGGACCATGACCGGAGATAAATTCAACGTCATCGCCCATGCTCCAGAGTTGCTCACGGATTGAACGCAATAGCGTGGCATGATCGCCCTTCGGGAAATCGGTGCGCCCAATAGAGCCGTTAAACAAGACGTCCCCGACAATGGCCACTTTCTCTTTTGGATTAAAGAAAACCACGTGTCCGGGTGTATGCCCGGGACAGTGACGCACTTCCAGCTCCTGATTGCCGACCTGTACCCGATCACCCTGATTCAGCCAACGGGCCGGCTCAAAGGTCTCGGAAGGCGGAAAGCCAAACATCTTGGCCTGCTCTGCCAAATCATCGATCCAGAACTTATCCTCTTGATGCGGTCCCTCAATGGGTATGCTTAAACGTCTTGAGAGTTCACCTGCGGCACCCGCATGATCGATGTGGGC
>JAPHUE010000022.1 GCA_026196795.1 Sedimenticola sp. | reverse complement strand
TCGATGCCAATGGCGGGCTGTTCGAGACGTTGCTGGGTCCTGAGGATGCGGTGATCTCAGACGAACTGAATCACGCCTCTATTATTGATGGCGTACGACTCTGTCGCGCCCAACGCTATCGTTACAAGAACAACGATATGGCCGATCTGGAAGCACAGTTGCAAGCCGCTGATGCCGCCGGCGCACGCTATAAACTGATCACCACCGACGGCGTCTTCTCGATGGATGGTTATATCGCACAACTGGATAAAATCTGCGATCTTGCCGAACGGTACAACGCACTGGTGCATTTTGATGACAGCCATGCGGTGGGTTTTGTCGGTCCTACCGGTCGTGGTACGCATGAGCATTGTCACTGTATGGCGCGGGTTGATATCACCACCGGCACATTGGGAAAGGCACTGGGTGGTGCCAGTGGTGGCTACACCAGCGGGAAGCGGGAGATTGTTGAGCTGTTGCGCCAACGCTCCCGTCCCTATCTCTTTTCCAACACCGTGGCACCACCGGTTGTAGCCGGTGCTATTGCCGCGCTGGAACTATTGGAAGGCTCTTCAGAGTTGCGTGACCGACTGGAACAGAACACCCGGTTGTTCCGAAAAGGTATGGAACAAGCAGGATTTGATCTGCTACCAGGGAGCCATCCGATCGTGCCAATCATGCTCTATGAAGCACCCAGGGCCGCTGAATTTGCCCAGAGGATGTTAGGCAAAGGTATCTATGTGGTGGCCTTCTCTTATCCGGTTGTGCCGCAAGGTCGGGCACGCATTCGCACTCAGATTTCAGCAGCGCATACCGAGGATGATCTGCAGCAGGCGATCACCGCCTTTGCTGAGGTAAAACGCGAGATGGGCATCTAGTCGGAGATTATTCAGCCGGCGTATAGTGCTTCTTCAACAGCTCATACGCCTCTCTGATCTCTATAAACCGCGCCTGTTCGCCCCCTTTATCCGGGTGATGCGTTGTGATGAGCTGACGATAACGCCGCTGTATGACTGACCAATTCAACCCATCACCGTCCGTAAGTCCAAGCTGCGTTAACGCGTCGGCCTGTTTATCAATGGCGTAGTAGCGATCCCAGAAACTGGTTAGTAACGCGGTGACATCAGATTCTGATGTCTCATTAAGATTATCCCAATCCAGATAATAGAGACGCAGGGGTTCACTGGCAGAGATATCCATTCCCTCCGGACGCTCTGCACGGTCACCGGGGATGAAACGAATCGACAGAGGATCAATCTGCAGGCTCATGCCCCACTCCAACATGGAGTCCTGAATCTGATAAAGGGCATTCATGACAAGAAAATGTTTCTGAAACAGCGCCAGATCCCCGGCTTGTGCTGTTTCAGAAAAATGATCCCCCGATTCAAGCAAACGCTTGATCATTTCATGCTCACTCAAACCTTCCGGCTCATCATGTAACAGGGCAAGTATCGGTACAATGAGTGGGTTGTTATGCATGGCTCCATTATCCATACTTCCATCAACTAAGGACAACCAGCTGAAAATAATCATGTGTACACTCGTTATCCTGTATCGACCAACGCATCAGTGGCCTCTACTATTAGCAGGAAATCGGGACGAGATGCGTGATCGACCCACCTCACCACCCGATCGACACTGGCCTGATCAGCCGGATGTCGTTGCAGGACTCGATCACCTGGGAGGTGGAACCTGGATGGGCATCAATCGCCTGGGTGTGGTTGCTGTGATCATGAATCGTGAAGGCACACTCGGACCCGCCGCAGGAAAAAAGAGCCGGGGTGATCTGGTATTACAGGCCCTGCAACAAGAGACGGCCAGAGACGCCGCCGAGGCGCTACGAACCATCAATCCCGACAGCTATCGGGCATTCAACCTGTTTATAGGTGATAGCCAGCACTGTTTCTGGCTACGTAACAGGGGCGATAATCAGCAACTGGCATGTTTTCCAATAACCCCCGGACTGCATATGCTGGCCTCCAGGGAGTTAGATGACCTGAGCCATCCGCGCATCAAGCATTGGTTGCCACACTTTCAGGCATCCGATACACCTGCCCCGGAAAGACAGCAGTGGGAAAGCTGGTCCAGATTGTTAGCCGCAAAAGCCCCGGCAGATTCACCTGATGGCCATGATGCCATGAACATGAATCTGCCGATTGGGTTCGCGACGGTCTCCAGCTCCCTGATTGCACTCCCTGCAGCAGCGACAGAGCATACTCCCATCTGGCTCTACGCGGATGGTGCACCAGACAATGCACCATTCACATCCGTCACATTCCAGTGAGATAAACATCAGTTCAGCGGGCAATTTCTTTAAACTAGCGCTAGACTTATATAGATAACTAGAGACATTCTGGATCTAAAAAATAGATAAGGATATAGGGGACTCACTATGCAACGCTCAATAAGACAGGATCAGTGGTCTATGAAACTGATCTTCTTCTGTCTGCTTCTCTTTACCAGCATCGCTTCAGCCCAGGAGTGGGTTTACACCGTTGTTCCTGGTGACAATCTCTGGAACTTCTGTGAAAAGTACCTGGTGAAGGTCGGCTACTGGAAAAAAGTCCAACAGATCAACAACATAAAAAGACCCAAGCGTATGCAGCCCGGGACCCATGTACGGGTACCCATGGAGTGGATTAAGCATAACGCGATCCATGCTGAAGTGGTTACCACACGAGGAACGACAACGCTGATCAAACCGGATGGGACTCGCCAGGAATCACCGGCACCCGGCACACACATCACATTAGGCGATAGACTGGAGACCGGACCCGAGAGCAATGTCGCCATTCGGTTTGCAGATAAATCCCTGATCACTCTGCATGCCGATAGCACCATCCGCTTTGATCATCTCTCAGCATATGGTGAAACCGGCATGGTGGATTCGCGCCTGCATCTGATGAAGGGTCGCGGTGATACCCGCATTACGCCCGCATCTGGCCCAGGCAGCCGATTTGAGATCCGCACACCCTCAGCCATCAGCGCGGTAAGAGGGACCGAATACCGTCTCTCAAGCAGCGACCAGAACGATGCTTCTACCTTTGAGGTGTTGGAAGGTAAGGTGGCCGTTTCAGGTGAGAAGCAGACGCAACTGCTACCTGCCCGCTTTGGCACTCGCGTTGAGGCAGGCAAGCCACCACTTCCTCCCCGCGAACTGTTGCCAGCACCCATGTTTGAACCCTTGCCGGACAAGATCCAGCAGCTTAATTGGCCTGTTACGTGGCAGGCTATTTCAGGAGCCAAGGGCTATCGGGCTGAACTATCACAGCAAGCCGATTTCCTTTCACCCCTCTGGCAACAACAGGTGACTTCAGCCAGAGTACCCCTGCCTGATCTACCCGATGGTCAATATCATTTTCGTGTGAGAGGCATTGACGACATTGGCCTTGAAGGCATTAACCAGACACAGATAATAACGCTTGATGCGCGCCCTCAGCCGCCTGTCCCACTTTCGCCAAACAATGCGAGTGTATTCAGAGGCAGCTTACCCAAGCTCAGCTGGAGCGCCTCAGCCGATGCGGTCGCTTATCGACTGCAGGTCGCCAGCGATGCCACATTCAGTCAACTGCTCGTTGATCAGAACAATCTGAAAGCAACCGGATTTGAAACCACCGAACAGAAGGCCGCAGGAAAATATTACTGGCGTCTTTTCTCGATCAGTGAATCAGGGGAACAAGGTCCCGTCAGTGACACCCGTGAGTGGGAGATCAAACTGATCCCTGACAAGCCAGAGGCCACAGTCGCCACGACCGAATCAGGCATCACTACCTCCTGGCGGGCTGGCATTGCAGGTCAGACCTATCAGGTACAGCTTGCTACAGATGAAGATTTCAAGGAGCTACTGATCGACGAAGCTCTGCAGGAGCCACAGCGATCGCTACAGCCTGTTACAGGACAGGTACGTTACTTCCGTGTCCGCTACATCGAACCGGATGGTTTCGAAGGCCCCTGGGGTGCCACTCAACGGATTGACCCAACCCCGGATGATAGTTGGATCTATACGATTCTGACCGGCGTGCTGGGCCTGCTATTGATCTAAAATGAGTAGTCCGAGCCACTCGGCCAGCAGTCTGAACAAGGGCCTCTTGTTCGGACTGCTGCTGGCATTGGGTACTGTCTTGCTGGCACAGAGTGAGTGGCTGGAGCGTATTGACCTGCTCATCTACGACTTGCTGGTGCAACACCAGTTCAGAGAGCCACCCGCTCAGATCACGATTATTGCAATTGATGAAAAGAGCCTGTCCGAGCTGGGAAGATGGCCCTGGTCCAGGACCCTACACGCAGAGCTGCTGGATAGACTGACCGATAGTGAAGTCAGTGCCGTGGCGTTTGATATTCTCTTCCCTGAACCTGAATCAGATACGGCCGATAAGCGTTTTGCAGAAGCCATGGAACGAAATGGTCGCACCGTGCTTGCTGTATCACCAGAACAAGGCAGCACCGGTGCCTTAATCGCTGAATCATTACCGATACCCCTCCTTGCCAGCAGTGCGGCAGGCCTGGGACATGTAGATATAGAGCTTGATGTAGACGGGCTCTGTCGCAGCGTCTTTTTAAGAGCCGGGCTTGGCAGTCCACATTGGCCTACACTGGCAGAAATGGTCATGCGGATAGCCGACTATCCGCCCCCACTATCTGACGATGGCACAATGACTCAACAGCCGGTTGCTACAAGTATCGGCTGGAGGCGGGCGGATAAAATACTTATCCCCTTCGCAGGACCAACCGGTCATATACAGCGTCTCTCTTATGTCGACGTATTAAAGGGACGAACAGCTCCTGATCTATTGAAAAAAAAGATGGTGCTAGTGGGTTCGATTGCCGCTGGTCTGGGTGATGCGCTCTCCACACCTGCCGCACGACAGCACGACCGAATGCCCGGTGTAGAGTTGAATGCAAATATCCTCTACACCCTGATAGAGGGAGGACAGATCAAACAAGTATCCCAACCGACACACCTCATGGTCAGCGGGGCTGTAGTTTTAATCAGTGTGCTTTCCCTCATTCTTTTGCCTATTCGCTCCGGCTTCAGCATTGTCATTCTCTATTACTTATCGACCCTGGCGTGGGTCACCCTTCTACTCTGGAGCGGTAAGGTCTGGTTCCCTCCCTCGGCAATCTTAACCCTGCAACTGATCTCTTACCCGCTCTGGAGCTGGCTCAAATCCAGTGCTGAATCCCATACTCTACAGCACCTCACCCATCGCGTTGAGCACCAGGCAAGACATCACTCGGTTACCGAACTACCCAATCAAACCGCTCTGGAAGAGTATCTGCAGACAGCAATTAATCGTATGGACAAAAAGCAACTGCTACTTGGCCTGATTGTCATTAACCTGGGTGAACTTGGACGCTCGAATGATGCGCTCGGTTTTGCAGGAGGCGCACAGATACTCAAGGAGGTTACCGCGCGACTGCAGCGCTGCATTCGACAGAACGATATGCTGGCACACCTGAGTGGGAATGACTTTGTCATAGTGATAGAAAACCTGAACGATTTTCGTCCGGTGAAAAAGATCGGTGCCCTGCTGGTACAGACCTTCCAGCAGCCTTTTGATCGGGACAAGGATGAGATCTATCTATCTGCCCACATTGGCGCCAGCATCTACCCGAATGACGGCAGTGATGCCGACACCCTTATCCGCAACGCCTTTACCGCGATGCTCAAGGCACGGGATGATGAAACCAAAGGGCTCTACTTCTTTTCTGAGGAGATTAAAGCAGAACATCTGGCCAAAACTCATCTGGAGAGACTGCTGCGTCATGCGTTGGAAAGGGAGCAGCTGGTGGTTCATTACCAACCACAAGTAACAGCCGGGACAGGTAAAATCATTGGCGTTGAAGCTCTGCTCCGATGGCACAGCCCTGAACTGGGATTGGTTGGCCCGGAACAGTTTATTCCTGTAGCAGAGCGAACCGGGCTGATTATTGAAATCGGCCAGTGGGTTTTATTCGAAGCGTGCCGACAAACTCAGGAATGGATTAATCAGGGACTCAACCCCATTCGACTGGCGGTCAATATCTCACCGTTGCAGTTCGCCCAGTCAAATCTGGTCGCCACGACAGCCAAAATACTCGAACAGACAGGCCTACCAGCACATCTGCTAGAACTGGAAATCACAGAAAGCGCATTAATTCAGGATCTTTCCAGTGCTATAGAGGCACTTACCGCCTTCAAACAGATGGGTATCAGAGTGGCCATTGACGACTTCGGTACGGGCTACTCTTCACTGGGCTACTTACAGCGCTTCCCACTGGATCGTATTAAAATAGATCGCTCATTTGTTAATGAGATAGGACCCAGCTCCCCCACCGGTGAGATCATTCTCTCCATTATTCAGATGGCACATCGTTTACAACTGGAAGTCATAGCAGAGGGCGTGGAACATCCCGATCAAATGGCCTTTCTCAATTCACACGCTTGCGATGAACTTCAAGGCTTTCTTTATGGTAAAGCCATGCCCGCTGAAGAACTGTTTGCTCTGCTGAAAGCTACCGCACCCCTGACACAGCAGATGCCCCTCCCTGACCCGGATACAACCTTAAACAAACCGTCCTGATTGCCGAGCAGCCACTCTGCTAACGATATTGTCACCCGGTGCAACCGCCGTCTCCGCCTTCAGCGCTTCGCGAAACTCAACTACGGACTGTAGCAGTGCATCCAGATAGTGATCACTCTCTGGCGCGGTCTTAAGATGGGTTAAGTGTAATTCCAGTTCACACTGATAGTGAACGCCCTGGCTAAGCGTAGGGTTTGGATCGAGTATCTCTGCTGCTAACAAAAGAGGGGCCATTTAACCTGCCACTCATTACAAGTACGTGAATTGACTCATGATTTTCAATCGCATAACAGCCGTCATAACATGGCTTAGCGTGACTCACGTGACAAATGACTGACCTGGAACAACAAACAGGCAACCGGATACGAGCAATCACCCATTTAACTGGTTTTATGTCTATAGTTAAATCAGGAGGGAGGATATCCCATCCTTCCGGTTGGCTTATCAGGTTTGTTTCGTGAAACAGATGAATGACTCTCTAGTGCGATTACTGGCGATGTATTTTTCGCCCTTTGCACTGCCGCACCTTACGCCTGCAAAGGACGCAAGCTGGCAGGAACGGAAGCGTGTCCATCAACTTAATTTGCTTCATTTCCGGCCCTTTATGCGGCGTTATATATTCCGCTCGGGTCAGCTCATTCTTGGTTGCTTTGTGGCTTCGCTATTGTTTGCCAGCCTGCTACCTTTCCCTCTGCTGGCCATTGCAGCCAGCTTGGGCATTATCGTAGCAGTAATACATGCCGTAATTCTGATATTTGTTCAGCAATCCGCCAATGATATCGCTGCCAAGGCAGGACAGAAAAACGACGAGATCGAGCTCTGAGTAAAATCAGAATGGTGCGTGTTTGGGGGTTCGGGGGAATGGTATCGCATCCCGAATATTCTCCATGCCGGTTACGTAGTTGAGCACCCGCTCAAAGCCCATACCAAAACCCGCGTGGGGCACAGTACCGTAGCGACGCAAATCGCGGTACCAGCTCATGTCCCCCTCTATATCAAGCGCTTCAATACGACTATCCAACACATCCAGTCGCTCCTCCCGCTGGCTACCGCCAATAATTTCGCCAATACCCGGCACCAGTACATCCATGGCAGCAACGCTCTTTTCATCATCATTGAGTCGCATGTAGAAGGCCTTTATGGACGCTGGATAGTTCATAAGAATGACCGGCCGTCCCACATGTTTTTCAGCAAGGTACTGTTCATGTTCAGATTGCAGGTCCAGCCCCCACTGAACAGGATAAACAAACGACTCACCACTGTTTACCAGAATGTCGATAGCATCGTTATACTCCATCAACTCAAAATTGCTGGCAATTACAGACTCTAGTCGTTCAATAGCCTGTTTATCGATGCGTTGGGCAAAAAAGGCCATATCGTCTTCGCGCTCATCCAGAACGGCCTTGAAAATATACTTGAGAAAATCCTCTGCCAACCGCGCATTGTCGATCAGGTCGGCAAAGGCCACTTCCGGTTCCACCATCCAGAATTCAGCCAGATGCCGACTGGTATTCGAGTTCTCGGCACGAAAGGTAGGACCGAACGTATAAACTTTACTTAATGCCAGTGCATAGGCCTCTGCATTCAGCTGTCCCGATACGGTCAGAAATGCCTCACGACCAAAGAAATCGGGCTCAAAGTCAATTACCCCACTCTCGGTTCGAGGGAGGTTATTCAGATCCAGTGTGCTGACACGAAACAACTCTCCTGCCCCTTCACAATCACTGGCCGTGATAATAGGTGTATTGACCCAGTGATAACCCTGTTCATGAAAGTAGCGATGGATGGCATTTGCCAGGGTTGTTCTTACTCTGGAAATAGCACCAAAGGCATTGGTACGCGGTCGTAAGTGGGCAACCTGACGCAGATACTCAAAGGTATGCCGTTTCTTTGCTATAGGATAGGTATCGGGGTCATCAACCCACCCTAAAACTGAAAAGGAAGTCGCCTGTATTTCCCGCGCCTGCCCCTTACCCTCAGAGGCAGACAAGATGCCCTTCACTTCAACCGAGCAGCCTGTAGTGGTTTTTAGCACTTCACTGGCGTAGTTTTCCAACTCACCTGGAATGACGGCCTGAATGGCATCAAAACAAGAGCCGTCATAGACGGCAACAAATGAAAAACCGGCCTTGGAGTCCCTGCGAGAACGTACCCACCCTCGAACGGTCACCTCGGTACCCAATGGGATAGATTCTGAAAGAAAGGCTTTAACGTCTTGATTGTGCATGCTGACCTACCCACTATAGAGAGAGAAACCATTATACATGGGTGCATACAGAATCGCATGACCGGGCGATGAAGCCCTGACTATCAGGCAGGTTGTTCCTCTGCACCGGATTGCGCTGCTTGCCCGGGCAGATGATGATCACTCAAAGCGTGAACAAGCGCCTTGGCCTCATCTCTATACTGACCTGCCAATTGTGAAACCTTCGGTTTTGATAATAGAAATGACTCCAATGCTCGCGCATTTCTAATAGCACTGGACCACTCCCCTTTTTTTGCAGCTTCTGTTGCTTCGCGTGTGTAAAAGCGTTGAGCGGCCATGAGTTGAAATTCACTCAGCTTCAGCTGCGCAGCTTTACGATCAGCAGTAGAAACAGCCCGGCCCAGCAGATTGCCGTTGTAAAGCACAATCACATCATTCAAACCGATAATATAACGATTCAATTGAGTCAGTGAGGTTAGCGCGACCCCATTAACGGCATCTGAGCCATCTGACTCAGACCGGGAACGTTCCTCGGCCTGCGCAATTAATTGATTGAGTTCTGGTTGATTGGGAAAAATCTGGCGAACAGTGATGTAGCGGGCCAGCAGTTCTTTGCGTAGCAATTTGGCCATGCCTGGCGGTAAGCCTGCTATCTGGGTTTTTTCCAGGGCCGCCTCTATCTGATTTGTGCCTATCATTATACGTTTGACTGCAAATCGTTTTGCAGCCACATACTGCTCATACTTCTGTGAAAGGCTGCCGAATAGCAGTAATGCCAACAGCAGACCACCAATTACCACAAACAGCCGCAGGTGATCAGGAATCAGTTCAAGCATGAGCTATGATCACTCATAGTGATTAACAGTAACTATCAGTCTGTCGTTAGCAGGGAAAGAAACCCTATCCACTTACAAACGGGCGTTAAGAACCTCTTTCAGTTTTGCGGCCAATTCAAGTGGCTGAAACTTAGGTACATACGCATCAGCGCCGACCCCTTTACCCAGCTCTTGATTGGCATCGGCTGAAAGTGATGAGTGCATGATGACCGGAATATCAGCCAGCCGAGGATCAGACTTAATGTTTTTGGTCAAAACATAACCGTCCATCTCTGGCATCTCGACATCGGTTAAAATCAGTTGAATATAATCACTGGCATTTTTACCTGTAGCCTCAGCACGGTCCGCAATCTCTTTTATCTTCTGCCAAGCCTCCATGCCATTTGATGCACTAAAGTGTTTGATACCGATGTGATCCAACGTGCGGGTAATCTGGCCTCTGGCTACCGCGGAGTCATCAGCAAACAGGATAGTCAGGTCATCGCGATCAATCCGTTCAATACCCTCAAACAGATCCTCACCCTCACCAAAACCGGAGGTCTTGGCCAGCACCATCTCCACATCCATGATCATTACAATGCGTTCATCCGCGAGTTCCGTGACAGCGGTGACCAAACCACCATGTTGCTGCGCCATCATATTGGGTGGAACTTTTACATCTTCCCAGGCCAGACGAACGATATTATCTACCGAATGAACCAGAAAACCCTGAACATTCTTGTTGTACTCGGTGACAATGAGAATACTGGGCTTCTCTTCCGAATGGACACCACAGAACTTGGGTAGATTGATGATTGGAATCATACTGCCACGCAAACTGACCATACCTTCAACAGACTCAGGCATATCAGGTGCCCTGGTAATTTCGGGTATGTGCATTACCTCCCTTACCTTGAATACATTGACACCAAATGTCTCTTCCCTTCCGGTGATTGAGTCGCGTCCCAGACTAAACAGCAGAACCTCCAAACGGTTAGTACCTGCCAATTGTGTACGACTGTCTACAGAATCAATAAAATTTGCCATTACATACCGCCAATCAATGGGTTAGGGTCTTTTTAAGGTTACCTTTACTTAAACAAGCAACACATAATTATCCTCAGTTGCTTAATGATAGCGGCCACGCCAAGAATAGCTTTAGCACAATCAGGAGAGTTGCAGAGAATAATAATATCCTACTGTTTTCATTAAACTTTACAGACTTTTTAACCACTGCTCTGATCAGCTGAAAACAGACTGCAAGTCATGCTCCTTTAGCGCACGTTCGACATTTAACACATCTCGAAATCCGGAAAAAAGGGCCGTTCTTTTGCACACTCCATTACACATATGAAACGGATTATAGAAAAAGCGAACTATTTCATTAAATTTCCATTATTATTTGCCGCTATCTAGCTATCATCTAAGGGAAAAGCCCTTCTAGCGTAACATGAACAAGAATCTTATTACGAGATCTTCTCAACATGTTAAGTGTAGTATGGCTACTTGAAAATCAGGTAAACATGGAATTATCAGTCCAACAAAAAGCACTTCGTGATAAATACGACCGAAGAGACGTATTGGGTCTAATTCGTCTTATCGATAAAATCAAGAATGCGCCTGACTACATGACCACTTACCGACGTCTGCTCGGCCTTGGAAAGCTCTCATCTAACTCGGCAAAAATAGAAAATCTCGCGACGGCCTTACTAGAAGAACTTGAGGAGACACTGGAAGCGAACAGCGAACTGGCGATTAATGCCAGCTATTTCGAGATCAATGAGCAACTCAAGAGAAAGTTTGGCCAAGAAGTAGCGGATACTTACCTGTCTACAAAAATGCCTAATGACTTTATCACGGCAATTCGCCAAGACTCAGAAAGCAGTGACTCAAAAAAACTGTCGGATGATCTGGTCGAAGAGTATAAAAATGCTCTAATTACCATCGAGAAAGGTCGCCGCTGCATTATTGACGCACTACAACCTTACAGCAATTTTCCTTTAAAACATGCCGCTATTCTCAATACACAATTCAATGAGCTCTACACGCTCCTGCGTGGTAACTATAAATACCTCGCGGTAAAACCCTATCTAATCAAAATAGCCCAGATTATGCTGGGTAGTGATTGCGCACCCGGAATGCATGACAAGGATGAAACAGAGCTGAAGGAGTGCAAGCTTTTCAGAGATTATATCAATACTGGCATTGAGCCCTCTTTGGCTACTCAGGTCTCTGTTCACTTCGCATTTAATCGGCTCATGAAGTACATCAAGAAACATGAGCTTCTGCCTGAACAGGTCTACAGTAAAATCTGGAACCAGATTATTTTTGTGCTGCATTACAAAGGGTCAAAACCTCTTTCACCAAAAGCACGCAAGCTATTCGAAGATCTACTTCATCAGATTAATAATGATGAACCCGCTATCTTGAGAAAACTGGCTGCTACATTTGTTGATGAGTATCTGTGTGCCGAGGAGCAGATGCGCATACGTCACCGGATGATCGAATCAGAACTGGCACTCACTAATGAATTCCTTAAACAGATGAATTCTTCAAGCAGCCAATTTACTGATGAACATGAGGGAAAAATCAAAGTAGCTCTGGAAAAGATGTTTTGCCTGAAAGAGGTTTTTGAGCTCTCAACCAAACAGATGCAGACGGCCGCAACCAAACCCTTTGCCGAGCTTGAGCGTACTGCCCTGAGTATCTCTACCGCCCTCAGTCCAACCCAGCTGGCAAGCTGGATAAAGATCTATTCCATCCTCTTTTCCAATACAAATCTACTCTCACACAGCAGGGCAATCGCCACCAAGGAGCAGGATATTCAGCTGGAAAAAATGCGCAGCCTGATATCAGATCTCACAACCTATCACTTGATACAGAATGTGGCACAGCTGAAAGTGGTTGTGGACCGTTCATTGATCGTTCCAGAAGACGAAAAGGTATCTCACTTCAAGCAGTTCAGCGATATTTTAAAAATCAAACTGCATGGCTTGATGGATAAGGATAGGCAGAAAGAAAAGTCTCTACGGGAAATGATTGATGAATTGGTCTTCCTGAATAACGATACAGCTCAATTTGTCATTGCCGAAACATTCGCAGGCTTCCAGGATATTGTAGATGCCTTCAACTCCAGTGCCAGCGACTATTTTGTACGAGACAAAGAGGCTCTGCTTAAAGAGTCACGCTCACTCTATAACGAAATATGCAATCAGTGCCTGAAGGGTGTCATTAAGCGCCCTATTACATTGAAGAAGAACAAAGGCCCGGAGGCTCCTGAGAAAAAGTCTTCCTGGCTCGGTAGGTTATTCTCCTAAGATCAGCAATAGAAAAAGACTAAATTTGAAACAACTTGAAATCAAAACGGCGTAGATAACAGTGTATATTTATGCAGGTGAAGCCTTGGCGCGATACGGCTTTGGTGAGGGACATCCTCTCGGGCCAGATCGTTTCTATGCTTTCTGGGATGCCTTTCAGTCATCTGATCTGAAGACAAAAGTTACCATTCGTGAACCCGTTCAGGGTCAAGAGGTGGATGCCCTCCTTTTTCATACAGCTGAATATGTACAGCGCGTGCGCGATTTATCGGACATCGGTGAAGGTATGCTGGATAGTGATACACCAGTCATACCGGGTATTTTCAAAATAGCACTCACCGTTGTAGGAACCGTCCTCGATGCTGTCGACCAGATTATGCATGGACATACCGCACAAGCCTTTGTACCCATCGCCGGACTCCACCACGCCAGCAGAACAGCATCTGCCGGATTTTGTGTCTTTAATGATTGCGGTATCGCAATTGAGGCGCTCAGACAACGCTATGCCATCAAGCGCATCCTTTATGTAGATATTGACGCGCATCATGCCGACGGCGTCTTCTATGCCTTTGAAAACGACCCGGAAATGTTCTTTATTGATACTCATGAAGACGGTCGCTATCTCTATCCTGGCACAGGTGCAACGAAAGAAACAGGCAAGGGAGAGGCCAGAGGTACGAAGTTGAATATTCCACTTCCACCGGGAGCAACAGACGAAATTTTTTTCAGCAACTGGTCCCGTATGACCGCATTTATGGAACAACATCAGCCCGAGTTTGTCATTTTGCAATGCGGTGCCGATAGTCTTGCAGGTGATCCTATCACCCACCTGCAATTCAGTAGTGAAGTGCATTTCCAAACCGCCAAAATGATCGCCAAATATGCGAATACATATTGCTGTGGCCGAGTATTGGCACTCGGTGGTGGCGGCTATAATCATAACAACATAGCCAACGCCTGGGTGGCGTCAATTCGCGGCCTTGTCACTCATCAGCCGGATGACTCGCATAATTAGGAATTTATGTATATACTTTTTTCGGCTACAAGCATCGATCTATTCAGCAAAAGACAATAATAGTGCTGACAACAACTACCGGTTCCCATGAATAATGATCCACTACTGAAGCCGCTCAGAATTCTTATCGCTGCAAGTGAAGCCCAATCATTAATTGGCAGCGATGATCTTGCTGAGTACATCACAACACTTTCCGCCACCTTGGGCGCGATGGGTCATGATATACGCCTGGTACTCCCGGCCTATCCTCAGGTAATTGCGGCAGCAGAAAAACTCACCCCGTTAGCACGTGTTTGCCTGATTGGCTCTCAGCATGATGCACAATTGTTCCAAGGAAAACTGAATCCTGACGTGACGCTTTATCTGGTTGAAATTCCGGGCCAATTTGATCGTCCGGGAACACCCTATGCCGATGAAAACGGCGTACCCTGGAATGACAATGGATTACGATTTGGCCTGTTCAGTCGTGTCATTACGCTTATGGCGATAAACCAGGCAGGCATCAATTGGCAACCGGATCTATTACACTGCCATGGCTGGCAAACAGCTCTGGCTATTTCACTCCTTGCCGGAGAATGGAGTCGTCCTGCAACAGTCTATACCCTGCACCAATCTGAGCACCCCTATTTCACCAGCGACCAGATAACACCACTTTCTGTTCCAGTAGAAATTTTAAAATCGGGTGCCCTCTCTATTGACGGACATTTCTCCTATGAACGCGGTGCATTGCTCAGCGCCGATAGAATAACAACGCCCTCTCCAGGCTTCACTGTTGCTTTGGTCAATGGTGATGCCAATTATCCTCTTGCGGATATCTTACGATCTCGACTCGATCGAATAGACAATATTCCGGCTGGAATCGATTATCATCGCTGGAGTCCGACTACAGACCAGTACATCGAACAACATTTTGATAGCTCTTCGTTTGAACTTAAACAGATGAATCGCGAAAGACTACTGGCCGAATTTAATCTGAATTTAGCGGATAAAACGCTGTTGATTGGTTATCTCACTGCAAATATTTCTCTTGAAGAGACAGAGCTGATTGCCTCACTGTTTCAGGAGATAGCAAAGGTCAATACCCTTGCGGTAATCGCTTTTGTTGCTGGAAATGAGGAACACCTGGAACCTTTGCAAGCCTATCAACAAAACCCAACCGCCAATATCAGAATCCATATCGGCACTGATGAGTCAGTCACACACCGCATTCTTGCTGGCAGTGATTGTCTTCTCTTGCCAAGCCAACTCTCACCATCACCCAGACTGGCACAGTGCGCATTGAGTTACGGCACCATACCTGTTGCCCATGCCACCAATAGCATGCAGGAGATACTATCAGATGCCACGCCAGCCAACTTATTGAATGGTATGGCAACCGCATTCCTGTATAAGCAGAATACGCTGGATGACTTATTAGTAGCACTGGACAGAATACAAAAGTTCCGGGCAAAACCGGCTATCTGGTGGAAAAAGCTGGCCCTCCAGGGGATGGACCAGAGCTTTCACTCATCTGAAACAGCTCATAGCTACCTGGAAATTTATCAACAAGCCATTGATAACCCCGCACCAAGCCTTGCTGGCAGTCAGTCGTAATACCCATAATTTTTCAACATTGATCGGCCCCTGGAATAGTGCCACTATAATCTGTCTTGCAGACATCAGCTTAACCTCCCGTAAAACACTGTATTCAACCGGAAAACACTATGACAATTGACACTAAACTAGTTAAACAACAGGCCTATGTTAACGGCGAGTGGATTTCAGCGGACAACAACAAAACGTTTACAGTGACCAATCCGGCTGACAATAGCGTGATTGCCCAAGTTCCCTCATTGGGAAAAGATGAAACAAACCGGGCAATTCTGCAAGCGGAGTCCGCCTTTAAGCTATGGCGCAACAAGACCGCCCAGGAACGAAGTAACCTGCTAAAGCGCTGGTTTGAACTGATCATGGTTAATCAGGAAGCACTTGCCCAACTGCTCAGCCTGGAACAAGGAAAACCACTGGCGGAGAGTCGGGGTGAGATTGCCTATGGTGCCAGTTTTATTGAGTGGTTTGCTGAAGAGGCGAAGCGGATCTATGGTGATGTCATTCCAGCCCACTCACAAGACAGACGCTTTGTTGTAATAAAACAGCCGATTGGTGTCGTTGCAGCGATTACCCCCTGGAACTTCCCCAATGCCATGATCACCCGCAAATGCGCTCCCGCTCTTGCGGCGGGCTGCACCGTACTCATCAAGCCAGCACCTGACACCCCTCTCTCTGCATTGGCGCTCGCGGCACTGGCTGAAGAGGCCGGCATTCCACCGGGTGTCTTCAATGTGCTAACAACAGATGATGCCATCAGTGTCGGTGGTGCGCTGACAAGCCACCCCAGTGTTCGAAAACTTTCATTTACCGGTTCAACCTCCGTTGGCAAATTACTGATGGCCCAGTGTGCCAATACGGTCAAGAAGGTTTCACTGGAACTGGGTGGGAATGCTCCCTTTCTGGTCTTTGATGATGCGGATATTGATGCTGCCGTTGCTGGCGCTATGGCTTCAAAATACCGCAACAGTGGGCAGACCTGTGTCTGCACTAATCGTTTTCTGGTTCAGGAAAGCGTTTATGATGAGTTTGCGGAAAAACTCTCTTCAGCTGTATCCAACCTACAGGTCGGCCCGGCATTAACCAGTGAAAGCCAGCAAGGTCCACTGATCAATAAAGCGGCTGTTGATAAAGTACAGAGGCAGGTGGATGATGCGGTAGCCAAAGGCGCTCGATTATTAACGGGTGGAAACCTTCACTCATTAGGCGGCACGTTCTATCAGCCCACCATTCTGGCTGATGTATCCAATGACATGCTCATCGCCTGTGAAGAGACCTTTGGCCCTGTTGCACCTCTATTCAAATTTAAAACTGAAGCAGAGGGTATCGAAATAGCCAATGCGACACCGTTTGGACTCGCCTCTTACTTCTATGCACGGGATATAGGCCGCGTCTGGCGTGTTGCTGAGGCATTGGAAACCGGAATGGTCGGTATTAATGAAGGGATTATATCAACCGCTGTCGCCCCGTTTGGTGGCATCAAGGAGTCTGGCATTGGCCGAGAGGGATCACGCTATGGCATGGAGGACTTCATTGAGATGAAATACCTCTGTATGGGTGGGCTCTGATATAACGTTTTTAACGGATAATGGACAACGTGTTTCACTAACTTTACTGAGACTCGTCGTCCCGTTTCCTGATACTGCGAAAGCGTCTAATCCAAGGTGTTTCCAACTTATTATTTTCCAAAATGACTTTCTTCGCCTGAATCGCCTGCTCCATGGTTTCAAAGCTACCTGCCAATACGCCATACCAACGGTAACCGTATCGACCAAAAGGAAACAGTGTCACACGCCAATCGCTTTTCAGACCAAGCGCAACTCGCTCGGCACTCTCCTGCTTGTCGCTGCTGAATATTTGCAAGGTAAAAAAATCGCCCGGCTGGCGCTCAATCCACGCCATGTCATTCAGATCATTGAGGCCAGGCTTCTTTTGCTGGTTTAAACCTGTAGCAGGCTTGGTAACCTGTTCAACTGACCCTCCTTTAACGGCCTTGTCTGTTTCGTTTATTTCTTTTGCCTGAAGGCGATAGCTGATATTTGTAACAGCACCTTTTCTGCCATCTTCACTCACAACACCATAGCTGTTTAAATCATCAGGAATAGTTGTAATCAAGGCATTGGGACTGACTGCCGTCTGCACTAATTCAGATGCATTACTGAACGATAGGACATCAGCCAAGGGTTCTTCAATGGTATTAATACCCAACCGGTTCAGTGTTTCTATTGCCTGTGGTGATCCACTTTTTGCCGCCAGTCGATACCACTCAGCTGCCTTATCAAGATCTTTATCAACACCCCGTCCAAGATAATACAAAGCGCCCATTTTTAACTGGGCATGAGTGTGTTGCTGTTCAGCGGCCTTTTTCCACCAGTACAATGCACTGTCAGAGTCTTGCTCAATTAATTCACCATGCTGATAGTTATTTCCTAATTGATACTGGGCCGTAGCAAAACCACCCTCAGCTGCCAAAGTTAAAAAAGTCAGTGCTGTCTCTTCGCTCTGCTCTACTCCCAAGCCTTTGGAAAACAGAATACTTAAATAGTATTGCGCCCGCGCATCACCTTTATCTGCTTCAGGCACCCAGTATTCATAAGCATCCCGCCACTGTTTTTTTTCAAACGCAGCATAACCTAACTGGATTGAACTCTGAGCAGCTGACAGAGCGACACTCCAGAGTATCGACCCGATGATGAAGCACAGTTTTATACAGGAACGTTTCATGGTGCTGGGGGAAATACCACAGGATCAGGCTTAACACCCAGCCCGGTGCTTTCAGAAACAATGGCAATAGCCTCTTTTCTACCCAAGTCCTGTGCCTGTTTCTGCTCCATTGATTCCGCCTGGGAACCATCGAACTCTTCAGCACGCATATAGAGCGTCTGAGTTGGGAAAGCAAACTCAACACCCAGCCGTTTGGCTAAACGCAATATATCCAGTAAAAAACGGTGCCTTTCACGCAACTCGGTATTCCATTCCGGGGTCTCCCAGAACACATAGAGCAGTACATTGAGTGACGATGCGGCAAATTCGTTCAGATAGACCTGGTAATAGTCTTTACGCATATAAGGGTGCTGGCGAATCAGTTCCCGTATTCCTTCACAAAAAGCCTCGATACGGTCTGGCGGTGTATCGTACGTTAAAGAGAGTTTACAGGAGAGCCGCCTAAAACGACGCTCCCCCATGTTATCCACATCTGCGGTAATAAATTTTGAATTCGGCACGGTAACAACCGAGTTGTAAAAGGTTCGTATGCGGGTGCTGCGAAAACCGATACGTTCTACAGAGCCTTCAACAGACCCTACAATAACCCAATCACCGACAGAAAATGTTCGATCCATTAAAACGGTAATGGAGCCAAACAGATTCTGCACCATATCCTTGGCTGCCAAAGCAAAGGCCAAGCCGCCCAGGCCAAGACCAGCCAACAGGCTGGAGATATCCACATTGATGTTATCAGCGATAAAGACAAAGCCTATCACTGTGATGAATATTTTAAGGGTACGGGGAATCAACGGTACCAGCGCGTCATCCATTTTGTTATCGGTGGCGAGCGCTCGGCGCATCAGATAGACAGCAACAATATCCACCAATCTATAGGCTGCCCAAACACCCGACAGACTGGCTAGAAACTTCACCGCAACCAATAAAACCAGCAGTGAGTCTTCACCCAGACCAAGCAGGTTAATACCTACCCACCAGATGACCGCCATGACCATGAGCCCTAAAGGTCGCAATATCTGATCAGACAGCGCTTTGAATTCACTGCTACTGGAGCGATTTTTCCAGCTACGGACAAGACTCCTGAAAAACAGCGATACAAGTTTATCGGCTACCACACCGACAAGAATTATCAGCAGTATTCCAAACCACTGCCAATTCTCCAGCAGAAAATCACGCTGTTTGAATCGTTCGGGTATCTGCTCTCTTATTCGTAAGTGCAGTGGCAGATAGTTCTTTTCACTCTCATTTCCCTTGACCTTCTTTTTGGTTGCCAGCTCATCAAGTATCAGAGGTAATTTATCAACACCTTCCTGGTCAAACAGCCAGCGACCATCCTCTTGCAGGGCAATCTTGATTGTTCCACTTTTATAATTCGAGAAGATATAAGGTTTACCCGTTGTACGAGCAGGAATCCGCTTGGTATCCACCACCCGGGTACGATCCATCACCTCTAGCAGCATCCAGGCCAGATCACGGCCGCGCTCTTTGCGAACAAGTTGATTAACACCCGACAAATCCAGCGTAGTCAACGCAGCCGCAATTCGTTCAGGGTCGCCACGCTTAATATCATTCATGGCATGGAGGAAGGTCTCCATAGTGGCGCGGGGTGAGATCAGGGTGGATGGCGGTGCCTGGCGCTGTTTGGCCTCTTCAGTGGTTTCTCCTTTTTCCTGTGAAAAAACCGGCTGGTTAAAGCTGACAAACAGAAACAAGATTACTAATAACGAACGCCACATAGTCTACAGTTCCCTTTTCTTAACAACGATCCGAAGGGACTAAATAGTACCTTTATGTCGACTCACTGTCTAAATTTGAAGGCGCAGGTGGGGTATCAGACAGGGTCTGATCGCATTCCAGGTTTTTTAGTCCATTTCACCTGACGGAATAGAGGTAAGATCTGGGCTGAAAAAGCAGACATGAGCAACCATCCTGGCAAACTCATGGCAATAAAAAAAGGGGGTATCACTCCAATGTGATCTGTATGTTATCAATCAAACGAGCCTTACCCAGATAGGCCGCTGCCAGAATAACCAGTGCCCTATCTTCTGGCCCAGGCTTTGCCAGATCTTCCGCTTTGCGAATGGCATAGTAATCCGGCCTGAACCCTTCTGATTCCAATCTGATCATTGCCTGCTGCTCAAGTGCAGTAATGTCATAGTTGCCTTTTTGCAGTGCTTGAGCACTGCGTTGTAACTGCTTATAAAGGGCAGGAGCAATTGAACGCTCAGCATCTGTCAGATACCCATTACGGGAACTTCTTGCCAGACCATCGACCTCTCTGACCGTGGGCAGCCCCTGTATCTCTATAGGTAATGAGAGATCCTGCACCATCTGCCGAATAACCATCAGTTGTTGATAGTCCTTTTCGCCAAACAGTGCGATATCCGGCTGCGCCATATTGAACAACTTACAAACCACGGTAGCGACACCCGCAAAATGCCCAGGGCGGGAAGCACCACAAAACAGACTCGACAAGCCAGGCACTTCAACTTTAGTCTGCTGGGCCTGAGGCCGGTGGTACATCTCTGTCACTGTGGGCGTAAATAGCAGGTCAGTACCCACACCGCTCAACTTATCCGAGTCATCAATAAGCGTACGGGGATATGATGAAAAATCCTCCCCTTCACCAAACTGCAACGGATTAACAAAGATGGAAACAACCACGCGATCAGCTAAAGAGCGAGCCTTGCGAACCAGATCCAGATGCCCTTCATGAAGATTTCCCATTGTTGGCACCAATGCCACACGTTTTCCTTCAGCGCGCCAACCGGATACTGAATGACGCAGGTCCGCAACAGTTTCAACAGTAATCATTTAAAGCTGTGCTCCTCAGCCGGAAATGTTCCCTCTTTAACCGCTTTAACATAATGACTGATCGCCTCGGCAATAGAGGAGGCACCTACAAGGAAGTCCTTAACAAATTTCGGGCTCTGTCGTGGTGTAATGCCCAGCATGTCGTAAATAACCAGTACTTGACCATCACAACCAGGGCCGGCACCAATTCCAATGACAGGGATAGCGAGCGATTCGCTGATCTCCCTGGCAAGCGGGGTCGGCACACATTCCAAAACCAGCATCTGCGCGCCCGCGACCTCCAGTGCCAGGGCATCTTCCTTCATGATCCGGGCTGATTCTTCATCCTTACCCTGCACCCGATAGCCACCCAGTTTGTGAACAGACTGGGGCAGAAGGCCCAGATGGGCACAGACAGGGATGCCGTTTGCAGTCAACTGACGAACCGTCTCCAGCTGGGTAGCCCCGCCCTCAAGCTTGACCATATGGGCTCCCCCATCTTTCATCAGCCTGCCTGCGGTTCCCAACGCCTGTTCTGCCGAGCTGTAGCTCATGAAGGGCATATCGGCGACCAGAAGCGCATTACGACGCCCCCTGGCAACACACTGGGTGTGGTAAACGATCTCCTCCACATCCACTGGTAGCGTACTTTCCTGTCCCTGAATAACCATTCCGAGCGAATCGCCCACCAGAATGACTTCCACACCGGCATCTTCAATGAGGCTGGTAAAACTTGCATCGTAACTGGTTAAAACAGCAATCT
>JAPHUE010000169.1 GCA_026196795.1 Sedimenticola sp. | reverse complement strand
GCTACAACAACTCCCCGCTCACGTCCCTGAAAACCTTGCCCAATTTAGAGAATCACTTTCCAGTTTGCTACGCTAGCCTCAAACTGATCCGCTTGCCTGGTTGTTCGGATAGGAGGACCAACCTTTAAAGAGGGTTACTCTTTTTTGCTTTTTTTCTTCTCTTTTTTATCACTCTTGTTCTTTTTATCTTTTTTCGGTGATTTGTCCTTCTTGTCATCCTTCACTTTTTTCGTTTTTTTCTTCTCATTATCTTTCTTGCTTTTCTTTTCCTTCTCCTTCTTCTCTTTTTTTACTTTCTTCTCCTTTTTCTTCGGCTCTGGGGCTTCATCCGACTCATCGGGCGTACTCGAAACAGTTACCACCTCAAGCTCAGAATTATTTTTCTTTTTATTATCAGTAACTTGCGACTCATTTTCTAGCTCAACCTGAATACTTTTATTCAACCGGTTAAGCAGCCTTCTGGCCGCTTTCACATAGGCTTCAGCCCTTTTCTCCAGTTGCGGGCAAGTGGTTTTAAAATCGGCAATAGAGAGATCCGCTAGTTGATTGGCGGTGCTGATTCCACACTGCTCCATCTTCGCTGCTGCACTAGGACCTAAACCCCTGACCTCTGTCAGTGGGATCGGTTGATCACTGAACATGCCCTTACTCCTGATTAATTGATTTGAGCCGTGAAAGATAGTGGAGATTAGCCACTACCGCAATGGGCAGATTACCCTCCAGGCACATTATTATAAGGTGTCTAGTCGTCAAAAAAGCCTCTAGTATCAGACAAATATCACCTATCAAAAATATTTCACACCGACATATTGCACCGCAACATTTCTGGTGCTATGCTGCACCGCATCATCGACCATAACCCTTACTAAGGAAGGCTACTGAAATGACCAATGACATGTTTGAGAAATTCACTTCACAAGTACAGACCGTTCTGGCTCCCGTTCAGGAGCTGAACAAACTTTACTTCTACAACGTTGAGAAGCTGGTTGAAATTCAGCTGAACAGCGCTCGTGACTACGCTGAAATCTGTCTGGAGCAGTTCCGTTCTGCTTCTGAGATCACCGACCAGCAAGCTCTGGAAGCCTTTGTTTCCAAGCAGACTGAAACTTTCAAACATATCGGTGAGAAAGTGATTGCTGATTCACAGGCTGTTGCCAACATCGGTACCGAGTTCTCAACCGAAGCTCAGAAAATTGCTGAGAAGAGCGTTGAAGCGGCTACCGCTGCTGTAAACGTTGCACCAGTTGCCAAGAAGGCACCTGCTGCTAAGAAAGCGGCTTAATTAGCTTTCTGCTCCAAATAAAAACCGCCGTCAGGTCGATAACCTGGCGGCGGTTTTTTATGGACTAAGAGAAAAACAGTTATCAGTGCAGGTCACCGATGAGTGATTCACGCACGGCATTATTCAGCACCATCTCTTCATCATATTCCGGATGGCTGATACCCGCTTTGATACTTACCCCCTGCTTAGCGGCAGACACCATGGCGGCCGATAATTCAAAGCGGACAAAATGCACGGCTGAGGTTTTGTCATCCGTGCTGCGATCCAGGTCTTCATTGGCAATCGCATAAACCCTTTCAAAACCCGCTACCTCTACCCAGAGTACTTTCTCTATGCCGACAAACCGGGCCAACGCATCCCTTCTCTCCTCGACATCAGAAAACTCAACCATGAAGGTCGCCTTCCAGTTCTGGCCATCCGGTATCAGCGGGTTATAAACATCCAGCTCATCCTGAATACCCTCGGCTTCAAATATCTTTTCGATCCTGAGCATCTCCTGAACCTGGTACTGCATGGTCAGGGCATCTTCAAAATAGAGAGCGGCATGCTCACCTATCACAACCCGCCGGTTCTTTTTATGATCGATAATCTTGGCACGAAATTCGGGCCTGATTCGGGAATACTCTTCAAGACTGTATAAATCAGCATGTGACAGTTTACTCATCTCTGAAACCTCCTTAATTTCGTTCATTCGTGTGTGATGGGCTTGTCTGTGAACAGAAAATCTTTCAGTTCATGGTCAAAGCGCGCGTCATTTCGGCGTATCCATTCCAGCACCATCGCCGCATGTTCTTTCTCCTCATCCCGATTATGGGCCAGGATCGCCTTGAGCGCTGGATCACTGCAGGCATCCACCCGCTGGTTATACCAGTCAACCGCCTCCAGCTCTTCCATCAGGGAGACGATGGCACGATGCATATCTTTCGTCTCTGTTGATAACTGATCGACCGGTTCGTGATAGCCTTCATTGGACATTGTCATTCTCCTTTATTCAGATGCCGTAAGCCTTTCTCAGCAGACTCATGGGATGTTCAGTCTTACTACCATCCGCCATTCCCTGCTCGATATGATGTCCTGCCATGGGGCAATCACTTCCGTAATGATCCGCCTCTGCCTGTTTAACGCGGTTAACGACGGGCTTGACGATCTTCATCGATGCCTCATGGAACTCTTTCTTTACTGCATAGGTACCGTCATGCCCGGAGCAACGCTCTATCGCCTCAACCGTGGTATCAGGAACAAGCGAGAGCACTTCGCGGGTCTTCGATCCAATATTCTGTACTCTCTGATGACAAGCAGCGTGATAGGCCACCTTACCCAATGACGTTTTGAAATCGGTATTCAGCTTGCCGTGCTTGTTACGCAGTGCCAGGTATTCAAAAGGATCATAGATTGCCTTGCTCACCTTGATGACATCGGAATTTTCAGGAAACAACAGTGGCAACTCTTGCTTGAACATCAGTGCGCAAGATGGCACAGGGGCGATAATGTCCCACCCTTCATCAACCAGTTTGGCCAGACCGGGGATATTACCCTGCATCGCCTGCTCCACCGCTTCCAGGTTACCCAATTCCAGTTTGGGCATACCACAGCACTGCTCTTTTTGAGCCAAAGTGACCGGGATACCGTTGTGTTCAAATACCGTCACCAGGTCTTCACCCGTCACTGGTTCATTGCGATTTCCATAACAGGTGGCAAATAGGGCCACTTTTCCCTTTGTTGGGCCGGCTGCTTCACCCTCAGCAGCGACACCCACCTTGCTACGTAGACGCTTACGCAAGGTGTTAGAGTGAAATTCAGGAAGCTTTGCATCAGCATGCACACCCAGTGTCGCTTCCAGCAACTTGCGAGTGGGCTTCATCTTGTTGACTGTGTTAACGATACTCGCCACCACAGGAAAACCTGCAAACGAACCAACCGCATCCGTACTGGTGAGGATTTTGTCACGCAGTGGCATTTCACCCTTCTTGTACTTCACCGCCTTGGCACGCAGCATCAGATGAGGAAAATCCAGATTCCACTCGTGTGGTGGCGTATAGGGACATTTTGTCATGAAGCAGAGATCACACAGATAGCAGTGATCCACCACCTTCCAGAAATCCGCTTTATCAACCCCGTCCACTTCATAGGTGGGTGATTCGTCCACCAGATCAAACAGGGTTGGAAATGAGTGACAGAGGCTGACGCAACGGCGACAGCCGTGGCAGATATCAAACACGCGCTCAAGCTCCTCATTCAATGAGGACTCGTTATAGAAATCAGGGTTTTTCCAATCGATTGGATGGCGAGTGGGCGCCTCCAGGTTTCCCTCTTTCACAGCCATGTTCTCTGCCTCCGTGTTATTTTGATTTTGTAACAGGCCGGGATAGAACATCCCGGCCCTTGATCACGTACTTACGCTTTATAATCAGTCGAGTTCATCCAGCGCACGCTGATAGCGGTTGGCATGGGAACGCTCAGCCTTGGCCAGCGTTTCGAACCAGTCTGCAATCTCATCAAAACCCTCATCACGGGCCGACTTTGCCATGCCGGGATACATATCCGTGTACTCATGGGTTTCACCTGCCACAGCACTCTTCAGGTTATCGGGGGTATCGCCAAAGGGCATTCCTGTAGCGGGATCGCCGCAGGACTCCAGATACTCGAGATGACCATGGGCATGGCCGGTTTCACCCTCAGCAGTAGAGCGGAACAGTGCAGCTACGTCGTTGTAACCCTGGATATCCGCCTTTCCCGCAAAATAGAGATAGCGGCGGTTGGCTTGTGATTCACCCGCAAATGCATCCTTCAGATTCTGTTCGGTCTTACTACCTTTCAGTTCCATATCGTTCTCCTCATCATCATTCTGGTAAATGCGCACTTACCCAGTACGTGGAGAAAGCATAGGCAACAAATTATAGTTTATCCAATTGATTTTATATTATTTAATAATCGTTATTTTAGATTTATACTTTTTGGAATATAACACCCGGATAAAACAATCTGCTGGACACTTTGAACACCCAATCCCTAACCACACCCATATACATTATTTTTTGTCAGTTAATTTTACACTTAGCCTTTGAGTCTAAAACACCCAAAGCAGTTTTTTCTAATATTACAAATAGTTAAACTAACAGGCACAGATTATGCCTTTGACTTTTTATCACCTGAAATAGTTAATGATAGGCAGGAAACAAAAATGAAAAACAGACGCCAACTTCTTACAATTACCCTCCTTACAGGCCTGTTCGGCTTAATTGGTAATGCAAATGCCGCTTTGCTTTTTTCTGACAATTTTGTTGAAACCGACATCATCGGATCCCATAACAACTTCACAACCCTGGATAACTGGGATGTTTTAGATGGCACAGTGGATGCCTATGTGAATGGTGGGTTTGGCCTGCCCTGCCTCAGCGGCGGCTGTCTGGATATGGACGGATCAACAAATGACGGTGGTCGTATCGAGAGCAAGACCACATTCAATTTCCTGGCAAATGTTACGTACACTCTCACCGTTGAATATCGTGGTAGCGCCCGCAGCGGGGTGGATAATCTGATCTTTGGTTTTTTGGGTAATGGTTCCGTAAACTTTTTGGGAATTAACTCAACCGATGACTGGACAACACAAACCATTGGTTTGTTAAAAACAGCTGACTGGAGTTCAAAACTCTTTGTAGAGACCTCCAGCAACGACAATGTAGGTCCGCTGCTTAACCGGGTAGAACTGACGAACAATCTCAATACAAATGTACCCGAACCCGCCACATTGACCTTGATGGGGCTCTGCCTGGTAGGTCTTGGTTTTCGGCGCGTCAAAGCCGCATAATCGCTATCCAGTGAGATCTTAAAAAATACGGAATGGAATCGAGAACTCCCCCCACGGATGGGGGAAGCACAAACCTCAGAGCAGTATAAGCTTGAGCGAATAAAATCCCAGAGCCTAAGTTAAATCCACCTGTACAGCCGTTTCTACTCTACATAACTTTTACCAATCGCAGATAGAGGCAGTTCCAACTCCAGTTCCGGCACCCGCTTGGCAATCCATGCGGTAAAGGTATTGCTGTTTGGGCCGGGAAAAACGGTGTATTGATTTTTCCAGGGGTAGTCATTTGCCGCCTTCTCCACAGCATCTATCAGCTTATCAATCCCCTCACCCCGGTACTCTTTTATGATCCGAGGCCTCTCTCCAAACCAATAGCGGTCAGGAACATCCCGTTTAATCTGCATCACCGGGAGACCACTACGGCCACGCCAGCCGATCACGTCATACACGGTATAGACATCGGCATCCGTTCGTTTGGCAGCAATCCAGGTATGTATGGCAAACCAGCCGCGCCAACCCCATGCATCGGCACCATAAACCTGGAGAACGGCTTCAGGGGTAGCTGAAGGATCAGGAGCAATACCCGCAGG
>JAPHUE010000173.1 GCA_026196795.1 Sedimenticola sp. | reverse complement strand
TAACTTCTTCACCGTGCGGGAGATTCTGGCCCGTTATCAGGCGGAAGAGGTGCGTTACTTCATCCTGACCAGTCAATACCGTAGCCCGCTTAACTATGACGATGAGCATCTGGATAATGCCCGGGGTGCGCTGACCCGTTTCTACACGGCCATGCGGGGATTGCCGGAAGCTGCACCTGCCACCGAAGGTGATTATGCTGCTCGTTTTCATGCGGCGATGGATGACGACTTCAATACGCCGGAGGCTTTGGCGGTGCTGTTCGATCTGGTACGGGAGATTAATCGCGTAAGACAGGAAGACGTGGCGCATGCCGCCTCACTGGCAGCAGAGTTACGTCGTTTGGGCGATGTACTGGGTATTCTACAGGATGACCCGGAGCAGTATCTGCGCGGAGGTGAATCTGTCGATGGGTTATCGGATGAAGCAATTGAATCCCTGATTCAACAACGCCAGGAGGCCAAGGCCAGCAAAAACTGGGGTGAGGCGGATCGGTTGCGTGATGAGTTGAAAGATCAGGGTGTGGTCCTGGAGGACAGTCCACAAGGCACCACCTGGCGCCGGGGTTAATCTTCCTCTTTCGGTCGCTCCTCAGGCAGCCGCCCGGCCCAGTCCCGGGCAAACTGAAGGGCGACCCGGCCACTGCGTGAACCCCGTTTCAGGGCGAAGCGCAAGGCGTGCAGTCGGGTCGTGCGGTCTTGTGTTGTTTCGGCACCCAGCTGAGCCAGCCAGTGATCGACAATCTGCAGATACTGATCCTGGCTGAAGGGGTAGAACGAGAGCCACAAACCAAAACGCTCTGACAGTGATATCTTCTCTTCAACACTCTCATTCTGGTGGATCTCACCCTCCACAATATGTACATCCTGATTCTCCTGCTTGAACTCGGGCAGAAGATGTCGGCGGTTGGAGGTGGCATAGATCAGCACATTGTCGGGTGGTGCCGAGATAGAGCCGTCCAGAATCGCCTTGAGTGACTTGTAACTGGCGTCATCGGCCTCAAACGACAAGTCATCGCAGTAGAGGATGAATTTCTCCGGTCGATCCTGAATCTGCTCCACAATGGCTGGCAGATCGATCAGATCCTGTTTGTCCACCTCGATCAGGCGCAGTCCCTGGCCTGCATACTCATTCAGCAGTGCCTTGATCAGGGATGACTTACCGGTGCCTCTTGATCCCCACAGTAGGGTGTTATTAGCGCTACGCCCTTCGACAAACTGGCGGGTGTTGCGGGTGATCTCTGTCTTGGCCAAGTCGTTGCAGAGGATATCATCCAGCCGAACCTGCTGAGGCCTGAGAATAGCCTGCAGACCCTTGCCGGTTTGCCAACGATAGGCGATATGATTCCAGTCTGGCTGGGTGTCAGAAGGAGAGAAAACGGCTTCCAGCCGATCAATGAGTGCTTCGGCTCTCGCTATCAGTTGTTCAGCCTGAGTCATGGTGCCTGCCTATGGGAAAGGGGGCGGTCAGCCCCCTTCACATAATCAACGGTTCAAAGGTTTGTACTTGATACGGTGAGGCTGATCGGCCTCTGCACCCAGACGACGTTTTCTGTCCGCTTCATAATCCGCATAGTTACCCTCAAACCAGGTCACTTGTGAATCACCTTCAAAGGCCAGGATATGGGTGGCGATGCGGTCCAGGAACCAGCGATCATGCGAGATCACCACCACACAGCCCGGGAAGGTCAACAGAGCCTCTTCCAGTGCACGCAGGGTCTCTACATCAAGGTCGTTGGTTGGTTCGTCGAGCAGTAGGACATTGCCGCCCTGTTGCAACGTCTTGGCCAGATGCACCCGGTTACGCTCACCACCCGAAAGATCTCCAATGCGTTTCTGCTGATCAGTTCCCTTGAAGTTAAAGCGGCTGGCATAGGCCCGTGAATTGAGTTCATAGCGCCCGATGGTGATGATATCGGCACCACCCGAGAGCTCTTCCCAGACAGTGTTCTTGTCATCCAGTGCCTCACGAGACTGCTCGACAGAAGAGATTTTTACGGTTTCGCCGACCTTGAGTTCACCGCCATCCGCCTGTTCCTGGCCTGTCAGTAGCCTGAATAGGGTAGTTTTACCCGCGCCGTTGGGCCCGATAATGCCCACAATGCCACCTTTCGGTAAGGTGAACGAAAGATCGCTATAAAGCAGCTTGTCTCCAAAGGCCTTGGATAGTCCTTTCGCTTCAACCACAAGATCACCCAGCCGTTCGCCCGGTGGAATATAGATCTCATTGGTTTCGTTGCGCTTTTGGAAATCCTGGCTCTGTAGCTCATCAAACCGGGCCAGTCGCGCTTTACTCTTTGCATGCCGACCCTTGGCATTGGATCTGACCCACTCCAGCTCATGTTTCATGCTCTTGATGCGAGCGGCTTCCTGTTTCTGTTCCAGTTCCAGGCGGGCCTCTTTCTGCTCCAGCCAGGAGCTGTAGTTACCTTCCCAGGGGATGCCGTGACCACGATCCAGCTCGAGAATCCAGCCGGCAACATTATCAAGGAAGTAGCGGTCATGGGTAACTGCCACCACAGTGCCAGGGTAGTCGTGCAGGAATCTTTCCAGCCAGGCGACGGATTCCGCATCCAGATGGTTGGTTGGTTCGTCCAGTAACAGCATGTCCGGTTTCGAAAGCAGCAGTTTACAGAGCGCCACGCGGCGACGTTCACCACCTGACAGCTTGGAGACATCCGCATCCCAGGGTGGAAGGCGCAAGGCATCAGCGGCTATCTCCAGAGTACGCTCCAGATTATGGCCATCTTTGGCATTAATCAGATCTTCCAGCTTGGCCTGTTTGGCAGCCAGAGCATCAAAATCGGCATCCGGCTCGGCATAAGCCGCATAAACCTGATCCAGCTCGGCGAGTGCATCAACCACATCGCTGAGAGCTTCTTCCACATTGCCGCGTACATCTTTTTCCGGATCAAGCTGTGGTTCCTGGGGGAGATACCCAACCTGAATGCCGGCTTGGGGGCGGGCCTCACCTTCAATGTCCGTATCGATACCGGCCATGATACGCAGCAGGGTTGATTTACCGGAACCGTTTAGACCGAGTACACCGATCTTGGCGCCGGGAAAGAAGGAGAGGGAGATGTCACGAAGGATCACCCGTTTTGGCGGCACCACTTTGCCGACGCGATTCATTGTATAGATATACTGGGCCATAACCTTTCTTTAATTGTCTGCGTTGGTTGGATTGCTTCAAGGCAATCGGGATTTAATCCAGTCGCTATTGTGGCATATTTGTGGAGCCTACTCATCTGCCTTTGATCTGTTTGGTGATTAGGGTTTTAACCGGCTAAAAACGGAGGAAATGTCTGGAAGCAGAAAGAGTATAGCGCTAGTTTTAGGGTGACGCTGGTTACGCCCTTCCATACTCAAGTCCAATACTCTGCCAATCTTACTCATGCTGCTTTATAATGCCGCCACTGAATTATTCCAGTAATACCGCTCTATACAGGGTCTCATGAGCAGTGCCTCAAAATTTAACTACCCAGTGACAGAATTTATGATCTTAAGAATCAGAACTATGCTACTCACAGGCTTGGTCAGCTTTGGCTTGATGGGCTGTTCCGCACACCCGGGCTCTGGCAACTGGGGACTGGTTGATCCGGCCAATGGGGGGGTCTCAAAAGTGATTGTACACTTTGAAGGTCGAGCGGAGTTAATCAATGCATCCAATGGCGAAGCGTCCCATCACTGTTTCTGGGGTGGCAAGAGTGGCAACGAAATGCAGCTGGACTGCACGACACCACAGGATACAGAGACACGTCTGCGTTTTTATCTATCGGTAGACGGTCAGGACCAGGCGACGCTTTCCTATGATGGCAAGCTGGTTGGGCGTTATAAACGATTACCGCTATAAACCGACTGGCGGGACCTGCCGGTCCCGCCAGGTCTTATATCAAAGCGCCTTCAACTCGGTAATTGGACTACTGTTTTTCTGCTCAACCTTGGCATACAGGTCATACAGTGCCGCCTGAAGAGCCTCTTCGATAACGGGATGATAGAAGGGCATCTGTAACAGATCCCCCACTGTCATATCCTGTTGAATGCACCAGGCCAGGAGGTGGGCCAGATTCTCACCCTTGGCGCAGATCATCTCGCTCCCCAGCAGTTTGCCACTGGCTTTGTCGGCATAGACCCGAATGATGCCCTTGTTCTTGCCCATGATCAGTGCACGGCCAACGGGGGCGAGGTTCACCTCACCAATCGCTGTTTTCTCCTGATCCAGTTCAGACCAGCGCTTGCCGATGTGACAGATATTGGGATCGACGAAGTTGATGGCAATCGGTGTTTTGCGTTTAAAGGCCTGAACCTGATCACTGGTAGCATTATGTCCCGCAATGCGGCCTTCATCGCCTGCCTCATGCAACAGGGGGCGCTCGCCATTAACGTCACCGGCCAGGAAGATGTGGCTGTCATCAATCTGCATGGTGTTTGGGTTGTAGTTGGGCACGCCTTTTTCATTCAGGGTGATGCCCGCATTCTCCAACTTTAGTGAGTCCAGGTTCGGCTGACGCCCCAGACTGGCCAATACTGTATCGACCAGTACACTCTCGTCACCGGCCGTTACCCGCAACTGATCACCCTCTGCAGTAATCTCTGCGGCATGCCCCAGATGCAAGGGGAACTCTTTTCCAATGATTTCGATCGCTGCCTTGGAAACCGCCGGATCATCCAGTCCGCCAATGGTGTTCAGTAAGTCAAAACCGGCGACATCTACCCCGAGCCGTGAGAAAGACTGGCCGATCTCCAGGCCGATAACCCCGAGTCCGATCACGGCCATGGACTTTGGCAGGTCTTCCAGTTCGAACAGCTCATCGGTTGTCAGCACCTTGTCGCCAAACTGCTGCCACGGCTTGGGCACAATAGGGCGGGAGCCGGTAGCAATAATGACCTTATCTGCCCGGATACGGATGTCGTTCACTTCCAGAAGATTGGGTTCAACAAAATGCGCATAACCTTCAATGAATTTGTCCTCGGGCATCTGTGCTGTGCTATTGCTGATGACACGGTCCACAAAGGTATCACGCAGATCCTGAACATGACCGATGGCCTCTTCTGTATCGAGCGTCATATCCTTGTGGCCCTCAACACCGTAGCGCCCCAGAATGCCCCGTCGATGGAAATCCTCAGCCGCCTGAATCAGCGCCTTGGAGGGCATGCAGCCCACCCGGGCACAGGTGGTTCCTTGCTCACCACCATTAATCAGTACAAAACTTTTCCCTGCGGCTTTTACTTTGCCCAAGGCATAAAGACCCGCACTGCCAGAACCAATAATGGCGACATCAACTTTTCTCTCTTCCACGTATACGCTCCCAAAATTGCCCGGATGGCTCTCTGGCCATCATGATATTTGCCCTCAATTGTAAACCTTATGGTGAGGATTCAAAGCCTCGGGATATTCATGGTTTAGTGGCCGTTTTATTAAGCGCATAAAAAAACCGGACGATTCAGCTCGTCCGGTTTTTGTTTTCTAATAAGAAAGCGCTTTAGTCCGCTTTCTGACCTGCCATGAAGAGCCAGGTGTCGATCACGGTGTCCGGGTTGAGAGAGACACTGCTGATGCCTTGCTCCAGCAGCCATTT
>JAPHUE010000109.1 GCA_026196795.1 Sedimenticola sp. | reverse complement strand
CAGACGTATCTTGTGTACTCATTTTAAAGTCCTCCGGATTATTAATAGTTCGCGCTCGTCTCGACCCAAGACCCCAGCCAACTCCAGATGCATCATAGCTAGGGCATAGCAGGCCAAATTCCATCTGAACACAGATTTGGGAATCCTCCCCAGGCGACCGCGCTTCATTCTGCATGATTTGGGCCAGGAAATACAATTACTTGTTATTTCATAAACATAATCAATGAGTGGTAGTTTTAGTCTCCGTCAGTCGGGGTGGGGTTGTTACCACAGGTAGCGGAACTGTGGGGGAAGTGTGCTCTGTTTTGTTACCTTAAGTAACGACGGGTTTTTATCTGAATGGGCCGCGATACTGTGTGTGGGGTTGTGCTTGTGGCTCGTTTATACTCGCCCTCATGAACAGTTTTCTCAACAACAGTCTGGCATTGGCGCTGGATTCAGCACCCTGGTTACTGTTTGGCCTGGTTTCAGCGGGTATCATCCAGGCCTGGTTACCTATTTCGCTGGTTGGACGTTCTCTGGGCGGGCGGGGTGTTCTTCCGGTGGTCAAAGCGGCTGTTGTCGGTGCGCCTCTCCCGCTCTGCTCCTGCAGTACGCTGCCGGCAGCTATCGCCCTACGCCGTGCCGGGGCCTCGAAAGCTTCCACTACGGCGTTTCTGATAGCGACCCCGGAAACCGGCGTTGATTCTGTGGCGCTCTCCTGGGTTTTGCTTGGCCCGATTATGGCCATATTAAGGCCGCTATCGGCTATCCTGTCTGCAGTGACGGCCGGTCTGCTGGTAGGTCGGATAGAGGCGAGGGAAGCACAGGATTATACGGCTTCCTCAATCTCAATTCCGACGGTGGACGTGGCACCCGGAGGTGGTTGCTGTAGTAACACAGTTTCCTCAGAAGCGCCCGCGGCGCAGGGCTTCTGGTTGAGAACCTTGGCGGGTCTTCGCTATGCCTTTACTGATCTGCTGGATGACCTGGCACTTTGGTTACTGATTGGCTTACTGGCGGCTGGTCTGGTTGTCACACTCGTGCCACCCAATATGCTCAGTGACTGGGGTAGTGGTTTTATCGCTATGCTGCTGATTATGCTTATCTCTGTGCCGATGTATGTCTGTGCAACTGCCAGTACGCCATTGGCACACGCCATGCTGTTTGCCGGGGTATCACCGGGGACGGTGTTGGTTTTTTTGCTTGCTGGGCCAGCGAGTAATCTTACTGGATTGATACTGGTGCGTCGCGAGTTGGGTAATAAGGCATTGTATGCCTACCTGTTTGGTGTCGGTGGTGTTAGCATCCTGCTCGGTCTGGCGCTCGATAAGCTAATTTCTGTGACAGGATTTGATCTACTGGCAGGGCTTGCGCATGTTGGAGCGGAAGCTTATGAGTTGCCGTTAGCCTTATCAATGATGAGCCTGCTGGTGCTACTGGCATTTGCTATCCGGCCGGTCAGGCGTTATCTGATACGCGGGAAGGTCAAAGAGGATGGAAGTTGTTGCGGCTAACGGCTGTCTCTTCATTGAATGAAAAATGAAAAAGAACAAACTTTATTTTGTGTAGGGAGAGATGGCGGATAAAACACATTTTGATTCGGTTGAGCTCTACCAGGCCGCGTTTGTCTCGGGTTTGAAAGAGATGTTGCAGGGTTATGATGAACTCGGTGTATTCATCCTGGTTCTTGCAAACGCTATGATCGATCAGGCCGTGTGGGAGGCGCTATCGATTCCGCTACAGCAGAAGTTTGAGCGACTGTCATCATTTCATGCCGGCTCATTGGACGATGCCCAGGATGACCGGCAGGTCTTTCAGCAGTTGATCATGTTGGGATTTGAAAATATTCGACCAATCGAGCTACGCCAGGCGGGTCCCTGGGAGTTGCAATATAACCCCTTGCGAGCATTACGGCCGGCGCGGATGATGCAGCGTCGTCTCACGGGCATCTCATCACCCTTCAATCCGGATGAGTTTCATTTTGCCAAGCCCTTTCTGCGCAAGGAGACATTCTGGCGTGGTCAACTGGCTGGCCGAAACGTCTCACTGCTCTATAACAAGTTTCCTTTTATAAGACTGTTGGGTCTGCTGGTGCCGGAGCCACGTGATGGACGTCCGCAGTTTCTCCAGCAATCAGATCATGCCTACTGTTGGCATCTCCTGGATCAGTTGTCCCAGTCGTTGCCTGGGGTTGGTCTGGGTTACAATAGCTTTGGTGCATACGCATCGGTGAATCATCTTCACTTTCATCTGTTCGTGCGGGATAAGCCGCTGCCGATTGCGGCTGATTACTGGGTACACAACGGTGGGGACAGGCCCTATCCGGCAAACTGTTATCGTTTCACATCAGCGACAGAGGCGTGGGCTTTTATACAAGAGCTGCATGGGCAACAAATCCCCTATAGCCTACTTCTTTATCCGGGTGTTCTATATTGCCTGCCACGACGGGAACAGGGTGAGCGGCAACTGCCGGTCTGGAGCAATGGCTATGGTTGGTATGATATGGCGGGTGGTTGTGTGCCGCGGGGTGAAGACCTCTTTCGTCAGCTTGATGCAGGCCAGCTTGCGGCTGAATTGAGCGCGGTGAGTGTCACGCTGTAGCCCCCTCTGTTGCCAGCGCCAGATGCGGTATGGGTGTGGCTGCAAATAACGTCTGTGCATAACGGTTGCTGCGTACCAGGTTGCGAATAGTCAGTGGTTGAGGCTTGCCGAGATAGTATCCCTGGATAAAGTTCACACCCATTGATTTAAGTTTGTCTGCCGTTGTCCTGCATTCCACAAACTCAGCGATGGTCTGTTTCCCCATGATCTGTCCGACCCGGATCATCGCCTTTACCATAGCGAAGTCCTGAGGGTCTGAGATCATATCCCGCACAAAAGAGCCATCGATTTTCAGATAATCTACCGGCAGCTGTTTGAGATAGGCGAATGATGAGAGTCCACTGCCAAAATCATCCAGTGCAAAGCGGCAACCGAGCGCGCGCAGTGATGTAATGAACTCCGCCGCGCGCTCAATATTGGTGATTGCCGCTGTTTCGGTGATTTCGAAACAGATGGCGCTGGGTGGGAATTGGGCCTCTTCGAGTCGTTCTGTAATTTGTTTCAGGAGAGAGTGATCGCCTATAGAGTAACCCGATAGATTGATAGAGATGACACCAAACTGATCATCAAATCGCGCATGGTAGTTCATCCAGCTGAAGGTCTTATCGATGACCCAGCGATCTATAGCGTTGATTAATCCAAATCGTTCGGCGGCAGGCAGGAAAGTACAGGGCGAGATAATGCCCTCATCCTTATCATTGAGTCGGAGTAATACTTCAAAATGCCGGGCTTCACCTCCCGTATCAGTGAGCGACCTAATCGGCTGGAAGTAGAGACACAGCTGCTCCTGCTCAAGCGCATCAGTTAATCTATTCACCCAGCTCATTTCACTGAAGCGTTGTTCCAGTTCCAGGTTCTCCGCATCCACAATATGGTAGCGGTTGCGGCCGGTATCTTTTGCCGTGTAACAGGCGGCATCGGCTGCGCTGAGTGCTGTGGCGCTATTCGTGGTTGAACGATCAATAGGGTAGATGCCAATGCTGGCTGTTACCGTGAAGGTCTTACTCCCCCAGGCAAAACGGAAATTTCGAATGGCTTCCAGGAGTTGGTCTGCAACATGGGTTGATGCCTCCGGCGCACAATTTCGTAATAGCACACCGAATTCATCGCCACCCAGTCTAGCCAGTGTGTCGCCTTTGCGCAGGCAGTAATTTATGACAGCGGTCAGATCACGCAGCATAGCGTCACCTGCCGCATGACCACAGGTGTCATTGATTACCTTGAACTGATCAAGATCCAGGTAGAAGAGGGTGTGGAGTTCTTTGTCAGAAAGAGCGGTCACTACCGCTTTATTCACCATTTGTTCAAATGATTGGCGATTGATCAGGTGGGTTAATGAGTCATGCGTGGCTTGATGGAAGATCTGTCGATGTCGATCTGTGGTTTGGCGCACAACCAGATAAGCGATACCAAGGCTGGTCAACAGTAGCAGTGCAGTCAGCCAAAAGAGAAAGCGTTCGGTGTTGTTGTACTCCCGCTGACTTAATTTGATCGACTTGTCGGTATTCAGGTGAACCAGTTCAATCAGTTGATTCAACTGAGTGGAAACAACTGCCTGCTCAATCTTCAGTTGTGCGGTCAGGGGGCCAAGTGTTTTAGTGGCTGCCCCAAGCATCAGACGCTCCATCAGGCTTTCCGTAAGTGGATGTGCGTGCTGGAGCGTGGTCTCTATCTGTTGCAGCAATCGACGTTCATGGATCGAGAGCGTCAGTAATGAGAAATCATCCCGCTGCTTAATGAAACGATTCAGGTGTTGGTTGTATGTACGCTGTTCAGATGCGCGCAATAAAAGGTCGGGTTCTCGCAGGGCGGTGTATAGGCTGCTGATCTGACGCTGCAGTGCATCTCTCATGGCATAGGCCAATTCCAGTTTCTGACTGCTAAGGTTGACCTGTTGGGTAACTTGCTGATTGGCATTGCCCATCTGAATAATGGCGATGCTGACGGTTGCCAGGGCAAGGAGCAGCACGGCAAGAAAACCCAGTGTGATAATGAACCCGGTATCTTGCAGTGGGGATGTCTTGCCAGATAGGTCAGTATTTGGATGCTTGCTGTGAAACGTGTTGCTTGCCAGCTGTTTAATTGGCGTCTTTTCTCTCAACTGCTTATGCTCAGGGCTTAGTTACTTCAATCCCTGAATTTATTTGTTCTGCACAATAGCGGCTAACAGACTATATTTCCATCGGAATTTAACTCATGAGGAGTACGGGTTCCAATCAGAGATTCGAGGGATCTTACTTCTCGGGCACGTTGATACCGTAGCTGCGGATGCGGGTATTGAGTGTCGGACGAGAGATATCCAAGATCTGAGCAGCGCGTTTTTTTTCATAGCCGGTGAATTGTAGAATATTCTCGATATGCTCTTTTTCCAGCTCCTGGATGCTCTTGATAAACAGCGGGAGGCGCTTCTGTGCTGTGTTGCTTTCCAGTTGCAGTGTCTCTGGAAGCAGTACGTCATTGGGTGATAGCAACACAGCGCGTCGCAAGGCATTCTCCAGTTCCCTGACATTTCCTGGCCAGGGGTAGTTTTTCAGTTCTTCCATCGTCTCCTCAGGAATCAGATCGACAGAGCGCCCCATCTCCCGGCGGATTTTTTCCATGAAGTATTGAACCAGTAAAGGGATATCTTCCTGCCGTTCCCGCAGGGTTGGCAACTCTATGGTGACCACTTTCAGGCGATAGTAAAGATCTTGTCGGAACTCACCTTGGCTGACCAGGGTGGCAAGATCTTTATTGGTAGCGGTGATAATCCGCACATCACTTTTGATCGTTTCATTGCCGCCGACACGTTCAAACTCTCTCTCCTGAAGGAAGCGCAATAGTTTGAGTTGTATGTCGGGTGAGATTTCAGAGATCTCATCAAGGAATAGTGTGCCGCCATGTGCCAACTCAAATTTACCCAGTTTCTGCTTCACAGCGCCGGTGAAGGCCCCCTTTTCATGCCCAAACAGTTCACTCTCAAGTACCGTCGGAGCCAGAGAAGAGCAGACCAGCGGGATAAAGGGGTGGTTTCTGTACTGGCCATTGAAATGGATGGCCCGGGCGACCATCTCCTTGCCGGTACCGCTTTCACCATAGAGCAAAACAGAGGCTCGGGTATCGGCAACGGCACCAATCGTTTTATAGACCGCCTTCATGCTTTTACTGCGACCGACAATGACATTTGGTTGGTAGCTACATTCGGTCGTATCGCAGAAAGAGATCCCTTTCTCAGTGAGAGTAGCTATTTCACTGATTTTGGCGATCACTTCGTCCAGTTGATCAAGATCGAGTGGTTTGCCCAAGTGGTCGATAGCCCCCAAACGAATCGCTTCTATGGCAGTGTGCATATCGTCATAGGCCGTTATCATGACGATGGGTAGGGCGGGTTTCTGCTGCTTAATCTGCTTGAGTACCTCAAAGCCATCCAGTTTGGGGAGTCGCAGATCCAGCAATACCATGTCCACCGGTTCGGCGAGGGCGATATCTACACCCTGTTGACCATCACCAGCAGTGAATACATCGAAGCCCTCTTCGATCAGGTGCAGCTCCAGCGTTCGCCGGATGGCGCGATCATCATCCACAATTAAAGCTTTTTTCATTTTACCGGCTCACTCTTTTCTGACGGGCCTTCCAGCGGTAACAATACGGTGAAGCTGGTTTTTTCGCCCGGGGCACTATCCGCGTTGATGGTACCCTGATGTCGCAAGATGATTCCCTGTAGGGTTGGCAGTCCCAGTCCACCGCCCGATACTTTGGTGGTGTAGAACGGATCGAATATCTTATCAAGATCTGCCGTGGGTATACCTTGGCCATTATCGATCACACAGAGCGACAGGTAAGGACGGTGCCGTCGTACGATCAGACTCAGTTCTCGATGACCATCCACCTCTTCCAGTGATTCTATGGCATTGGATACCAGGTTAAGTATGACCTGTTCAATCTGTTCGGGGTCGCAAACTACAGTGAGTTCATCATTTAACTGTAGTTCAGTAGTTATTTGTGCACTCTTGAAGCGCTGGGAAAAGAGCTGCATGACCCGATGGATAATCGGGTTGAGGCTGGTGCGCTCCAGGCGCAACGGACGGGCTCTGGCAAAATCCATCACATCATTGACCAGACGATTCAGACGCAGGATCTCCTCCTCAACGATAGTGAAATGCTCTTCCAGTCGTCCTTCCGGTTTTGATCGCTTGCGGATCATCTGGATATTCATTCGGATGGCAGAGAGTGGGTTACGTATTTCATGCGCCAGGCCGAGCGCCAGATGCCCTACAGCGGCCAGTTTTTTTGATACCAGCAGTTCATCAAAGGTGGATTCAAGCCGGGAGCGAGCCTCTGCCAGGTCACTGGTTCGATGTTCGACCTGGATTGACAGTGTGTGGTTCCAGGAGAGCAGGGCACTGAGCAGGATGAATGTTCCGGTGAAAATCACTACCACCAGGGTGCCGGAGTAACGCTCCTGCTGTTGCATGAATGAGCTGAGCAGAGCGTCTACTTCACGGGCGGGTGTTGCCACGCCTAATGTCCAGAGTCGGTCTTCGATACGTACAGGTTGATAGCCCACCAGTTTACTGACGGCCTTGTCGGGATCGGCGGGATCGACAAAATCATACGTGCTGGTACCCGGCTTTCCATCCTGCATCGAGACCAGCAGTTGATAAAGTTTTGGCCAGCGGGGGAGAAAGGTCTCTTCGAATCCTCTGTCGGTTACGCGTCCAAGTGGATCGACCAGGACGGTCTGCTCATTATTATCAATCAACCAGGCAAAACCATATTCGCCAATTCTGACAGAGAGTACTTGCCGTTTAGCCAGCTTGTCGAAGTTAACGGTGAACATGGCAACGCCGCTGAACTGGCCCTGCTTGCCGTAGATACCCTGGGCCACAATCAGTGCCTTGTCGCCTCTGTTCTGTCCGCCTTCCAATCGCATAAAAGGGGAGAGGTACATCTGACCTGGCTTTCCTTTATCTCTGGCCCACTGATAGTAATCGCGCCAGGCGTAATTACGCCCCAGGGTGTAATCATCGGAGGGGCTGATGGCGACGACCGTGCCTCCTTGATCAAACACCACCAGATCGATGATGTCAGTCTCCATCAGACTCTCGTACATTCTTTGCAGGCTGTTGCTTAGACGTTCGGCCCGCTCCCTTGTAACACCCTGTTCTTCAAACAGACTGGCGACCAGGCTCAGGTTTCTGCGAAACGTGGCGAAGGTCTCTTCAATAGAGTGGGCGGCCTGTTCCGCCAGTGTCAGCTGCTGTTGATTGTACTGTTCGAAGAAACGTTCCTGGGCTTCAAGCCGGACGGCATCAGTGGTCTGGAGAATACCAATCAATGCGGCGGTACTGACCGCAACCAACAGACAGATGGCCACCCACAGCCAGAAAGGCTTGCTGATGCTGATTGAGCTGAATGGTCGTTTGATTGGTTGCATAGTGGTCCGTCATTCTACACAGAATCAATTTCAGTGTGCCATTTGTGCGAGACAGTGACGCTTCCACCATCAGTGGATCCTGTTTCTATACCCCTAAAAACTGTTTGTGGAGTTCAGGGTTTTCCAGCAGCTCCCGGGATTTTCCGTGATAGACCACTTCACCCTTATTAAGGATGTAATTTCGGTCACAGATTGGCAGCAGTGCATTGATATCCTTGTCCACAATAATGGTGGCAATACCGGTCGATTTAATGTGCCGGATCACTACCCAGATCTCCAGGCGAATTAATGGTGCCAGGCCTTCTGTTGCCTCATCAAGGATAATCAGATCCGGGTTGGTCATCAGCGCCCGGGCAATGGTCAGCATCTGCTGTTCACCGCCGGAGAGTTGGTTGCCCATATTGGTGAGCCGCTCGCCCAGTCGCGGGAACAGTTCCAACACCCGCTCCAGGGTCCACTCATCCCGGCCGGTTGGCCCCTTTCGGGCTGCCATGTTCAGGTTTTCCAGTACCGATAGATTAGGGAATATGCCCCGGTCCTCTGGTACAAAGGCGATGCCCTGCCGGATTATCTGGTGTGTACTGAGTCGGCTGGCATCTTTTCCCCGGATAGTGATGCTGCCCTCGCGTGGTGGAGTCAGACCTATTATCGAGCGGAGTGTTGTGGTCTTGCCCATGCCGTTACGGCCCATCAGACTGACGGTCTCACCCGGTTCGATGTGCAGATCAACACCATGCAGGATATGGCTGTCACCATAGTAAGTGTGCAAACCTTCAGCGATCAGTAAGGGGGGTGTGGAAGGTGCGATCATGCAGCGTCCTCCTCGTCGTGGCCGAGATAGGCATCCTGAACCGCTTTACTGTTGCGAATCTGGTCTACATTGCCGGTTTCCAGTTCGGCACCATCAACCATGACAGTGATGGTATCTGCGAGTGAAAATACCGCATCCATATCGTGCTCAATTAGTATTAATGTCTGTTCTTTCGCCAGCTCTTTCAATAGTTCCGTCACTTGTTGCGACTCCTCGCTGCCCATGCCAGCCAAGGGTTCATCCAGAAGCAGCAGTTCCGGTTCTGTTGCCAGCATCATGGCGATTTCCAGTTGACGCTGTTCGCCATAACTCATCGTGGCCGCAATCTGATTGCGTTTGCTGGAAAGTCCACAGAGTTGCAGCGCATGATCTGCCCGTCGATGCACTTCACGCAGATGCTTTGCCGGCCTGAAAAAACGCATGGATGTCATCAGGCAGGATTGTGCCCCGATCCAGCAATTCTGCAGACAGCTGAAGCCGGGAAGAATATTGGTCTTCTGGAAACTGCGCCCAATACCGATCCGTGAGATCTTTTCCGGACGGGCATCGGTAATGTCATACCCTTTGAACAAAATACGTCCACTGCTGGGTAACAGTTCACCGGATAAAAGATTGATCAAAGTGGTCTTGCCTGCACCATTTGGACCTAGAATGGCGTGTACTTTTCCACGTTCAAAATCGAGAGAAATATTATCGGTGGCTTTCAATCCGCCAAAGTTCTTGCAGAGCTTTTCTGTTTTCAGAATGATTTCAGACATGCTCCCTCCCGGCTTCTTTAGATTTGGATGAGAGGCGATTAGTGAGACTGTAGATCAGGCCTGCCACACCGTTTGGCAGGAACAGTACGACGCCGATGATGATGCCTCCCATGATCAGTTTCCAGTGCTCTGTGAATCCAGGTAAAAAGTCTTGTAAAAGTACAACAATAAAGGTGCCGATGACGGGGCCGAACAGGGTGCCCATACCACCCAGGATGACCATCATGATCGCCATGCCTGACTCATGCCAACCCAGGTAAGCGGGTGTGACGAAGCTGGTGTGCGCTGCTTCAAGAAAGCCGGCCAGCCCGGCGATGGTGCCGGCGATAACAAAACTCACCAATTTGTAATGGGGGGTAGAGTAGCCGAGTGCACGAACCCGTTGTTCGTTGGCTTTAATGGCAATCAACACATGACCAAACGGGGCCCGCAAGATCATGCTCAGGAACAGGTAAACACCGACCAGCCAAGCCAGGACAAAATAGTAATAGTGATGTTCATTTTCCAGATCCACTAACTGACGGCTACCCAACATAATCTCAGGCTTATTCATCAGGAAGATGCCGTCATCACCACCAAAATGGGGTGATTCAAAAAAGAAGTAGAAACACATTTGGGCGAAGGCCAGTGTCAGCATAATGAAGTAGATCCCGGATGTGCGAATGCTGAGCCAGCCGATTACCAGTGCTGCCATGCCGGTCATGGATAGGGTCAGGGTGAGTGACCACCAGTAATTGATATGCTCCACATCATTGAACAGAATGGCCAGCAGATAGGCGCCGATGCCAAAAAAGGCGGCATGCCCAAAACTAACGAGTCCGGTAAAACCGATCAACAGATCCAGGCTGATGGTAAATATGGAAAGAATCATGATCCGGGTGACCAGTTCGGTATAGAACGGGCTGCCGACTGCAGGAAACAGCAGCAGCATCACCAGGCAGATGCAGAGAAAGATAATGATGGGGCGTGTAACGGTATGCATGATAGTTCTTTCCTACACCTTGCCAAAAAGCCCCTGAGGGCGCCAGAACAACACGGCAGCCATCAGTGCATACACCACCATGCTAGCCATTTCAGGGAGCAACACTTTACCAAAGGTATCCGCAAGTCCAATCAATAGGGCACCGATGAAGGCCCCCTTAATAGAACCAATACCACCAATCACCACGACCACAAATGAGATGATCAGAATGTTGTCACCAATGCCTGGGTAGACCGTATTGACCGGTGCGGCCAACATGCCAGCCAAAGCGGCCAGTGTGGCACCCATGCTGAATACAATAGCGAACAGCCAGTTGATGTTGATGCCGAGGGCCTGAACCATCTCCCGGTTACTGGCGCCGGCGCGGATGGTCATACCCAGACGGGTTTTTTGAATCACCCAGTACATGGCGATAGCGATGACAACACAGGCAGCAGAGATGAACAGTCGATAGATGGGGTAGGCCTGATTATCCGTGAGCTGAATGGCGCCCTTTAACAGCTCAGGTATGGGTACGCTGTGAACGTCGTTGCCCCAGAAGATACTTTGTAATTCATTGGCAATAAGGATCAGGGCATAGGTTAACAGCACCTGATATAGATGATCGCGTTTATACAAATGGGAAATAGCCAGCCGCTCAACGGCGTAGCCAAACAAAATACTCAACGGTATGGCGAGCAGGATGCCAGTAAATAGATTGCCAGTAATGCCCGTCAGCCAATAACAGAGGTAGGCACCAATCATATAAAAGGCGCCATGTGCCAGATTGATAATCCCCATGATCCCGAAAATCAGGGTCAGACCACTCGCCAGTAGAAACAGCAGAAAACCATACTGAATACCATTGAGCAGCTGGATAAGATAAAAGGAACTCTCCATGGGGCCTCTTTGATACAAATGAAAGATGGGTTGCCTGACGGCATATGACCGTCAGGCAGATAGGCCAACCAAGACCTAGTAAACGACTAACCGATTTTGCAGCCCTTGGCAGGGTCTTCAACGGCCTTCTGGACTGTACGCACGACCTGGTTTTGGCCATTGACTACTTCGCGTAGGTAGATGTCCTGAATCGGGTTGTGTGCTTTGGAGAAAGTGAATTTGCCGCGGGGGCTGTCGATGGTGGCACCCTCCATAGCTTTTATCATCTCTGCTTTGGCTTTTACATCACCCTCAACAGCAGCCATTCCCTGAATCAGCAGATCGCCCGCGTCATAGCCCTGTACGGCATAGACATCGGCTGGGTTGCCTGTGGCCTTCATGAAGGCTTCACGGAACCGGTGATTGGCCGGTAGATCAAGCGAGTCAGCATAGTGCAGCGTGGTACGCACACCTTCGGCAGCGGCACCCTGGGCGCCTGTTACCCCCTCGGTAAGGAAGCCGGCACCGTAGAGAGGAATGGTTTTATTCAGACCAGCGGCAGCGTAATCCTTAACAAACTTAACGGCACCACCGCCTGCGTAGAAGGTAAATACGGCATCAGGTTTCAGTGCGGCTACTTCGGTCAAATAAGCCTGGAATTCCACTTTTGGGAAGGGGGTAGGAATCTCTTTTACAATGTTTCCGCCGCCGGCCAGAAAAGAAGACTTGAATGCCGCTGCCGTCTCTTTGCCGAAACCGTAGTTCCAGTACATTACCACCACATTCTTATGACCATCTTCCAGCATGGCCTGACCGGCAGGGAAGCCGGGCTGGTAACTGGAGAAGGAGGTCCTGAAGATGTTGGGTGCACACAGAGAACCGGTCAGGCCATTGGCGCCGGCATTGGGTATGACGGTAATAACGTCAGCCTTACGGGCGATCTTAACCATGGCCATGCCAACAACCGAGTGAACGGGCCCGATCAGAAAATCAACTTGCTCTTTCTTGATCAGTTTATTGGTCAGTTCAGAGGCTTTTGGAGGCGCTGCTTCACTGTCAATGTTGACATACTCTACCTCACGCCCCCCCAGTTTGCCGCCATTCTCGTTAATACGTAGTTGCAGCGCATCTTTGATGTTGGTTCCGAGTTTTGCGTAAGTGCCGGTGTAGGGCAGTAGAATGCCGACCTTAACCTTGGCAGTACCACCAATGGCAAACCGGGTGGGGATAAGGCTGGATGCGGTGGCTAGTCCTGCTGCTGCCGCACCACCCTTGAGAATGTCCCGTCGGCTGATACCTGGTTTTTTTTGATCGCTCATCTGTTTCTCCTCTCTCATGATTATGATCGGCACAAATTTACCTTTGAGCCGTTTGTTGGCGGTTCTTTAATGATCGAACGCCTTGTTACTCACTGCGTGTGCAGGTGCATGAAATCTATACTTCGTCATCTTCCTGATTACGTAGCTTGAATCGTTTGATCTTGCCGGTGGCGGTTTTGGGGAGCTCATCAATGAACTCTACCCAGCGGGGGTATTTGTAAGGGGCCAGGGTGGTTTTGACATACTGCTTGATTTCGTCAGCCATCTCGTTAGAGGGTTGCTGGCCACTTTTTAAAACCACGTAGGCCTTTGGTTTGACCAGGTTTTCTGGGTCTGTTGCGGCTACTACAGCGCACTCCAGTACAGCCGGATGGGCAATGATGCAGGCCTCAACTTCAATGGGTGAGAGCCAGATGCCGCCGACTTTGAGCATGTCATCGGTGCGGCCGGCATAGAAGAACAAGCCCTCTTCATCGATAAAAAACTTATCACCGGTATTCAGCCAAGGGCCGAGCATGGTCTGCTGAGTCTTTTCTCTTTTGTTCCAGTAGTAGGCTGCTGCACTACCGCTTTTTACCAACAGCGTGCCGACCTCTCCCTGGGCAACCTCTTGCATCTGCTCATCCACAATTTTCGCTTCATGCCCCGGTACCAGGCGCCCGGTGCTGCCAGGATGGATCTCATTGGGATAGTTGGATATGAAAATATGCACCAGTTCGGTAGAGCCGATACCGTCCAGAATGTCGACATCGAAACGTTCCCTCCAGCGTTTCAGGATATCGGCAGGGAGTGCTTCACCCGCTGAGACGCAGATGCGAACCCCATCCAAAGAGCCTTCGGCCTCTAGCATCGAGGCATAGAGAGTCGGTACGCCATAAAAAATAGTGGGCTTATGTTCTTTGATGGTTTGAAATACAGCCTCCGGGGTTGGTCGGTCAGGCAGATAAACAGCCGTGGCACCGACACTGAAGGGAAAATAGAGGCCGTTGCCCAATCCATAAGCGAAGAAGAGTTTTGCAGCAGAAAAACAGACATCGTTCTCTTTTACACCGAGTACCTGTTTGCCATAGGTTTCGCAGGAGTAGACCATGTCACGCTGCAGATGTACGGTGCCCTTCGGTTGGCCCGTAGAACCGGAACTGTAAAGCCAGAAACAGGCGTCATCCGGTTTGGTTGGCGCGGGATCAAGCACCTCTGACTGACCTGCCCAGAGGGTTTTCAGCTGCAAATCGCCAGCAGGTGCTTCACCATTGACAACGATTACCTGTTTTAAAAACGGCAGTTTGTTACGGATGGGTTCCAGACTTGGCAGCAGATGGGCATCAATGACCAGGACCCGTGCTCGGCTGTCATTAAGAAAATACTCGTAATCCTTGGGACGCATAAGGGTATTGAGACAGATAGGAATGGCACCCATCTTGATACTGCCAAAGAAGGCCTGGGGATATACCTCGGTATCCAGCATTAACAGGGCAATCCGCTCTTCCATGCGGACACCCAGACTTTTCAGGGTGTTACCAAATCGATTAACCCCTTGCTGAACGTCACGATAACTGAATTGACTGGCACCACACTTGATTGCGATCTTGTCTCCGCGGCCCTCCCGTACATTTCTGTCCACAAAGTAGTCTGCGGCGTTGAAGATCTCGGGTAATTCAAACTCAAAGGGCATGGGCTGTCTCCGTCAATAGCAAAGTTCTGCCAGTCGTTGGGTTCTGCTTTTATGGCCGACAGCTGCTGTCGGTGACCGGCTATTTGACTTATTACTACAAAGGTTGTGCCAATTTGTGGGAAAGCATGCCAAAGAGCGATTTTCCCCTATTAACGTGTTGATATTGAATGGGAATGCTTTTTAAGTTGGCTGACGATAGAGCGTGCTCGTTTTGATGGGGTGGAGCCGGGTGTGTAAAAAAAGCAGCAATGGCGTAAAAAATGAGTGATGGCTGCTAGTTACGGATGTAGCGATCCATTATCTGTTGAAAGGTGCCATCGGACTGCATGGCTTTGAAGATCTGCTGATATTCGGTTTTGAGTGTCTGTGGGAACTGCTTGGAAAAGGCAAAATAGACATGGCCTGAAGTGATCGGCTTGCTGTAAGTGATCGGGCCTGGGACAAACAGCTCCTTCATGGAGTAGCCTGCCAGATCCCTTGCTGTGAACCAGGCGTTGACCCTGCCTGCTTGCAGCATGCGTATCTGAATGGAGGCCGCACTGGTAGTAATGACGAGATTTTTAAATCCCTGTTGTCTCAAATACTGTTCAAAAGGGGTGTTTTGTTGAACGACGATGGTGGCCAGTGAGCGGGCCTGCTCCAGGTCCAGTTGTTGACCATTTAGTGTCACAAATACAAGATCAATCGGGGCAACTTTAATGCCCCAGTCAAAATGGGCTTCACGTTCCAGTGTGCGGGTCAGTGGAAAGATAATGTGGTTGGCTGAGAGCCGGGTATTGCGAATGGCTCGTGGCCAGGGTAGAAAAAGCACGGGTCTATGGGTGCCCATGCGTCGCTCAATCTCTCTAACAATATCCACCATGAAACCCTGCTGTCGGCCCTCCTGAATGCTGTAAGGGACCAAGTGGGAGGTAACCAGTTTGATTGAGCTGTGAGCTATCGGCTCGTTTGCGTGCACTTGCACCAGAGGAAAGAGGGCGAAATAGCAGAAGAAGGTGATCAGCCCGATTAGTCGGATGTGGTTGATCCAATTCGGTGATGATTTTATTGATGGCTTCATTTCACTATCCAGAGTGGCAATATGAAGTGCATAGGATAGTGTAGATTGTCAGGCTTAAAGATGCTACGAAGCTTTAAGTGAGTGCTGAACTAGCTGGCCCGCTTTAATGGTTTGCGGGTAATACGACAACGCCATCTTCATCGGCATAGAGCCAGTCGCCTGGCTGAAAGTCTACTTGGGCAAAAGTAACCGGGGTATCCGATTCACCCACGCCCTTTTTAACACTCTTTTTGGGAATGGTTGCCAACGCCTTGACGCCAATAGGCATCTCGGATATCTCTTTGGCATCCCGAATACAGCCGTACATCAAAACGCCTGCCCAATCGTTATCCACGCCTTTCTGGGCCAGGATATCGCCCAGCATGGCGCAGCGCATTGAGCCGCCGGCATCCACCACAAGGACTCGGCCTTTGCCGGGTTGTCCCAACAGCTCTCTGACCAGAGAGTTGTCTTCATGGCACTTGATGGTGGCTATTTGACCGCTAAAGCGAAGATGACCGCCGTAATCATTGAAAATCGGTTCGCATACCTGGATCCGCTGTTCGAATTCATCATAGATGTCGGCAGTTTTTTCAAGCGTGGTCGGCGGTGTTGGCATCGTGCTGTTCCATGTCGTGCTGGGCTGGCCGCACTCAGAAAAGAGTGCGACCAGTTTTTCTACAGTCTTACAGGTCTAAGTTGGCTTAGCCTTCGAACTGCTCTTCTTCGGTCGAGCCGGTCAGTGCGGTAACTGAGGATGCGCCGCCCTGAATGGTGGTGGTGACATCATCAAAGTAACCAACACCCACTTCCTGCTGGTGAGAAACGAAGGTGTAGCCCTTCTCACGTGCAGCAAACTCTGGCTCCTGTACCTTTTCAACATAGTGCTTCATGCCTTCTCCGCGAGCGTAGTCATAGGCAACGTCGAACATGTTGTACCACATGTTGTGGATACCGGCCAAAGTGATGAACTGGTACTTGTAACCCATGTCAGAGAGCTCATCCTGGAACTTGGCGATGGTGGCATCGTCCAGGTTTTTCTTCCAGTTGAATGAAGGTGAACAGTTGTAAGCCAACAGTTTGTTGGGGTTCTCAGCCAGTACAGCCTCGGCGAATTCACGCGCAAAGCCGAGATCTGGGGTACCGGTTTCACACCAGACCAGATCAGCATAGGGTGCGTAAGCAAGGCCACGGGAGATAGCTTGCTCAAGACCATTCTTTACATTGTAGAAGCCTTCTGGTGTGCGCTCGCCGGTGACAAAGGGTTTGTCCCAGTCATCAACATCAGATGTGATCAGGTTTGCAGCTTCAGCATCGGTACGTGCCAGCAACAGGGTAGGTACGCCACAAACATCAGCGGCCAGTCGGGCAGCGATCAGTTTCTGAACGGCTTCCTGGGTTGGGACCAGTACTTTACCACCCATGTGACCACACTTCTTAACAGCGGCAAGCTGGTCTTCAAAGTGAACGCCTGCAGCACCTGCGTTAATCATGTTCTTCATCAGTTCGAAGGCATTAAGAACACCACCAAAACCGGCTTCTGCGTCAGCGACGATGGGCAGGAAGTAGTCGACATAACCCTTGTCACCTGCGTTGATATCACGTGACCATTGAATCTCATCAGCACGCTTGAAGGCATTGTTGATGCGACGAACCATGGTGGGAACTGAGTCATAGGCATACAGAGACTGGTCAGGATACATGGTCTCAGAAGTGTTGCCGTCAGCAGCAACCTGCCAACCAGAGAGGTAGATTGCCTCAATGCCCGCTTTAGCTTGTTGCATTGCTTGGCCGCCGGTGATGGCACCCATGGAGTTCACATAGCCCTTTTTGGCGCTGCCCTGGACCAGGTCCCACAGCTTGTTAGCACCGTTGCGAGCATAGGTATACTCTGGTTGTACCGAGCCGCGCAGACGCACAACATCTGCCGCGCTGTAGCCGCGTTTTACATCTGTCCAGCGGGGGTTTTCAGCCCAATCTTTCTCAAGCGCTGCAATCTGTTCTTTACGGTTCATAAAACAATCTCCTTCACTATTGCTCTCATCAAACCTCCATCGATCGGGTGGTACTAGACTACCCGGCGGCTTTGGCTATAAATATGTATCACGGGCCAGCGTTTCATACGCTGGCAATGTAAGAAACTCAACAAAACGGTCATTGGCAAGAATGTCATTCAATAAGCCTGCGGCTGATTCGAAATGGCCATCATCATATGCGGCCTGACCGACCTCCTGACGGATCTTTTGTAGCTCCTTTTCAACACCTTTGTTTACAAGTTCAAAGGTGATGTTCCTTCCATCTTCAAGGACTCCCTTGGGGTAACGAACCCACTGCCAAAGTTGACTTCTGGCTATTTCAGCGGTCGCTGCGTCTTCCATAAGATGGTTAATAGGCACCACTCCCGTGCCACCCAGCCAGGCGGCCAGATAGCGAAGTGCTGCACTAATGTTGTTTTCAACGCCGGCCACTGTAATGCTCCCTTTCGGTAGGCTTAGTAGCACTTCGGCTGTTACGTTCAATGATTCCAATTGACGTTTGATCTGATTGGCATCGGGCATCAGTCGATCAAACACTTCCATTGCAATGGGTACCAGGGCGGGATGAGCTACCCAGGTGCCATCGTGACCGGATAGGGCCTCTCTCTCTTTGTCGATGCGTACTTTTGTTTTCGCATCCGTGTCTGCCATGGGGTCATCTTTGACTGGAATTTGTGCGGCCATACCGCCCATGGCATGTGCGCCCCGCCGATGACAGGTTTTAATGAGTAGCTGAGAGTAGGCGAGTAGAAAGGCCGACTCCATGGTGATCTGGTTACGGTCAGGGAATACCCAGTCCGGGTTTGCGTTGAACCGCTTGATGAAGCTGAAGATATAGTCCCACCGTCCACAGTTTAGTCCAACGGCGTAATCCCGCAAGGTGTAGAGGATCTCATCCATTTCGAAGGCAGCCAGGATGGTCTCAATCAACACGGTACAGCAGATACTGCCGTGGTTGAGTCCAAGACTCTCTTCGGCATAAGCGAAGACATCGGCCCACAGTTGCGCTTCGATGTAGCTCTCCAGCTTGGGCAGATAGAGGTAAGGGCCGCTGCCTTGCTCCAGCAGCTCAAAGGCGTTGTGGTAAATGAACAGACCAAAATCGAAAAGGCTGGCGGAAACGGCCTGGCCATTAATCTCTACATGGCGTTCTTCCAGATGCCAGCCGCGGGGCCGAATCATCAGGGTGGCGGTACCCTCTGACCGCTGATAGGACCAGCCCTCTGATCTGGCTTGGGTCAGTGTGCCACGAACGGCTTCGTACAGATTGAACTGGCCGTCAATGGTGGCAGACCAGCTTGGCGAGTGGGCATCCTCAAAATCTGCTATGAAACATTTAGCGCCCGAGTTAAGGGCGTTAATGACACTTTTGCGATCAACAGGGCCTGTAATCTCCACTCGGCGATCCTGTAGGTCAGCAGGGGGCTGCTTAACACGCCAGTCTGCCGCTCTTATTTCAGCCGTTTCAGGTCGAAAACCAGGTAGATCGCCTTCATTCAGGCGGATTTGTCTATCATTACGTAGGCCAAGTAACTGTTTACGTCTTTGGCCAAAGCGGCGCTCCAGATCGACAACAAACTGCAGTGCCTCTGGTGTAAGAATTATTTCAGCGTTATCAGACAGCCTTCCGTTGACCCTGATTCGAGGTGAATCGGCCTGAATTTTAAACTGGGCAACGGTCATTCTGGGTGTCTCCCGTGGGTATTACTTGAAATGTCGGGTTGGTAAATTACAAAACCATAGAAATAACAAGCAAATAGATAATTCAATCGCGTTAGAGCATACTCAATTGTGAAGTATTAAAAACGATAAATACTTTAATCCTTTGTATTGAAATTATTTATGCTGCATTGCGGAAGAAAATAGGTTAGTAATAAATAGCTAATAAAGCAATGCCTATTTAAACCGGAACCTAGTTCGCAGGAGTTTTTGTACATGACTGATCTGGCACAGCAGCTTGCCCGTACTATATTTACCGGCTTTGAGCGTCATTTTTCCTTTTTTCAGGAGATTACCCGTGCAGCTCGTCAGAGCTTTGAGCAGGCTGATTGGGAGGCCATTCGACAGGCTTCGGTTGAGCGCATCAGTTTCTATGACCGACGTGTACAGGAGGCAATCAGTAAGGTGCGCTCAACATTTGATGTGGAGACTGTTGATGATGCCCTTTGGAAAAAAGTAAAGGCGCAGTATCAGGAGTTACTGGTTAATTATCGCCGTCCTGAATTGGCAGAAACTTTTTATAATTCAGTCTATTGTAAGATGTTTGAGCGTCAGTATTTCGATAATGACAAGATCTTTATCGAGTCGGACGTGGACCGGGAAGAGCTCACAAAAAGAGACCGTGTTTACCTCTCGTTTCATTTGAAAGATGGGGGGCTGGAAACCTGTCTCAGGGAGATATTTTCGGCGTTCTATTTTCGCATTCCCTATCAAAATATAGAGCGTGATATTGTCCATGTAGCGGAGGCTTTTCGTGCCCGCTCTCAGTTTGGGCAGATGCCGGATGAGACCCTCCGAATTGATGTGCTTGATGCCCCTTTTTACCGTAATAAGGCGGCGTATCTGATTGGCCGGGTGGTCAGTAGTGAAGGTGTGCAGCCTTTTGTAATGCCGTTGTTGAATCATAAAGGCACTATTTTTGTCGATACACTGCTCTCCAGTCATGAGGAAGTGGAGGCGCTGTTCAGTTTTGCCCGTGCCTACTTTATGGCGAATAACTCTATTCCGGTTGCCACCGTCAGCTTTTTGGAAAGCATTATGCCGAAGAAGCCGATTTCTGAGCTGTATATGAGCATTGGTTTTCATAAACAGGCCAAGAATGAGTTTTATCGGGATATGATGGAACACCTGGAGAACAGTAACGACAGTTTTGTCGTGGCACCAGGTACGCCCGGGCTCGTGATGATGGTATTCACCCTGCCTTCCTATCCCTTTGTTTTTAAAGTGATAAGGGACCATTTTGCGCCGGTAAAAAATATTACCCATGCGCAGGTTAAGCAGCGTTATATGCAGGTCAAACTGCATGACCGTGTGGGTCGTATGGCGGACACGCTGGAGTTTGCCCAGACAGCGTTTCCCCGTGACCGTTTTGCCCCAGAGCTGCTGAAAGAGTTACAGGAAGCGATCCCCTCTCAACTTGAGATGGACGGGGATAATGTTGTGATCAATCACCTCTATATAGAGCACCGTATGACGCCGCTGGATATCTGTCTGGCCAATGGTTCGCAGGAGACGGTGCGGGCTATGCTGGATGACTGGGGGTTGGCGATCAAGCAGTTGATCGCGGCGGATATTTTTCCCGGTGACCTGTTGTTTAAAAACTTTGGTGTCACCCATCAGGGCAAGGTGGTCTTCTACGATTATGACGAGATCTGCAAGATGACCGAGTGTAATTTCCGCCAGATCCCGCCACCTCGCACACCGGAGGATGAGATGAGCAGTGAGCCCTGGTATTCGGTAGCGGATGGTGATGTCTTTCCTGAAGAGTTTTTGATCTTTCTGAGTGCGAGTCCGTTGATTCGGAAAACGTTGATTCAGTTACACCCGGACCTGTTCGAGGCGCAATACTGGCGCGACATCCAGCAGGACATAGGGCGAGGTATTCATGCTGATGTGTTCCCCTATCCGGTAGATATCCGTTTTATCAATCTCCATAGGGAGGCGTTTGAGTTAACCACAAAGGCCGCTGCTGGCTAAATCAAAGCATTGGAATAGGTGAAAGAGCGGGGGTCGAATGACCCCCGTTTGTTTTTTAAGCGAGAGCCTTCTGCATCGCAGCCAGAGCGACGCCCTGATTGATTTTTGCGCCCATGTCCGCCAGTACGGCTTCCAGTGCGCCGACGCAGAGCAGGATATTCTCCGAGTGGCTGGCATGGCCCATCAGGCCGATACGCCACACCTTACCTGCCAGGGCACCAAGCCCGGCACCAATTTCCAGGTTGTACTCATTGAGTAGACGCCCGCGAACCTCGGCATCATCCACGCCTTCAGGGATAGAGACGGCATTGAGCTGTGGCAGGCGATCGTTCTCATTAACGATGAAAGTGAGGCCCATCGCTTCCAGTCCAGCCCGAAGGGCAAGATGGTTTTTCTGGTGCCGAGTCCAGGCGTTTTCGAGTCCCTCATCATGCAGCATTATTAGTGCCTCATGCAGGCCGTACAGGGCATTGATGGGGGCGGTATGGTGGTAGGCGCGTTTGCCACCGCCTCCCCAGTAACCCATAACGAGGTTCAGATCCAAAAACCAGCTCTGGACGCGGTGTTTTCGACTGCGGACCTTCTCCAGTGCCCGTTCACTGAAGCTGATAGGTGAAAGGCCAGGGGTGCAGGAGAGGCATTTCTGGGTGCCAGAGTAGATGGCATCTATCTCCCATTCGTCTACTTTAATGGGTGTTCCTCCTAGTGAGGTGACCGCATCCACAATGGTCAGGCAATCATACTGGTGGGCCAGCTTGACCAGCGCTTGGGCATCCGATTGCGCACCGGTTGAAGTTTCTGCGTGTACGAAGGCGACCAGGCAGGCTTCCGGATTATCCTTCAGTGCCTGCTCCAGTTTGGCAGGATCGACCGCTTCGCCCCAGGTGTCCTCTACCATGATGGCTGTACCGCCGCAGCGTTCGACATTCTCTTTCATGCGGCCACCAAAGACCCCGTTCTGGCAGACAATCACGGTGTCGCCCGGCTCGACCAGATTGGCAAAGCAGGTCTCCATGCCGGCAGAGCCGGGAGCGGAGACGGGCATGGTGAGCTCGTTCTTGGTCTGGAAGGCATACTGAAGCAGTGCTTTTACCTCTTCCATCATCTGGATAAAGGCGGGGTCCAAATGACCGATAGTCGGTCTGGACATGGCTTCGAGAAT
>JAPHUE010000056.1 GCA_026196795.1 Sedimenticola sp. | reverse complement strand
TCAACTGCCTTCCTAGAGGTCAATAACATCGAGGTGATCTACGATCATGTCATTCTGGTACTCAAGGGTGTCTCCCTGGAAGTTCCAAAGGGTGGCATCGTGGCACTGCTCGGTGCAAACGGTGCAGGTAAATCAACCACACTCAAGGCCATATCGAATCTTCTCGGCGCTGAACGTGGCGATGTCACGAAAGGTAATATTCTCTACAAAGGCGAAGCCGTTGAGAGTCTGAATCCGTCTGATTTGGTTAAGCGTGGTGTGGTTCAGGTGATGGAAGGTCGCCACTGTTTTGAGCATCTGACCATTGAAGAGAATCTGCTGACCGGCGCCTATACCCGTAAAGATGGCCGCAAGGCAATAGCGCAAAGTCTCGAACTGATCTATGACTACTTCCCTCGCCTGCGTGAACGTAGAAGCAGTCAAGCTGGCTATACCTCTGGCGGTGAACAACAGATGTGTGCCATCGGTCGTGCCATGCTGGCAAAACCGGACATGATTCTACTGGACGAACCCTCAATGGGTTTAGCACCACAGTTGGTGGAAGAGATCTTTGATATCGTTAAAAAACTGAATCAGAATGAAGGCGTCAGCTTCCTGCTGGCCGAACAGAATACTAACGTTGCACTGCGTTTTTCAGATTACGGTTACATCATGGAGAACGGCCGTGTCGTAATGGAGGGTAATGCCAAGGAACTCAGTGAAAACGAAGATGTAAAAGAGTTTTATCTGGGCCTCTCCACTGAAGGACGCAAGAGCTTCCGTGACGTGAAAAACTATCGTCGCCGTAAGCGCTGGCTCGCGTAACAGAATAAACCCGGCGGCCACTGGCCGCCATCCAATTCATCCGATTAAAGGACTGGCACGCTGACCAACAGACGCCGCTTAATCAGATGCACACCGAAGCAACAGAGAAGTGGGCTCACGGCACTATGACTAACTATTACGATGAACTGGAAACCCAGGACTCAAATACCAGGCAACAGGCAATGATCCAAGCCGTTGCTGCGCAGGTAGCCCATGCAAAATCAAAAACAACCGCCTATGGAAAAATTCTGGCGGACATAAACCCTGATGATCTGACATCAGTAGAGGCGATCACCCAACTACCACTCACCCGTAAATCGGAGCTAATTGAACTGCAGGAATCTGCACGACCTTTCGGCGGACTTGCCGCCGTTAAAGCACCCGAACTTACCCATATATTCGCGTCACCCGGCCCCATCTATGAGCCGGGATCAAAACGCGAAGATTTCTGGCGATTCAGCCGTTCACTGTTCGCTACTGGTTTCAGAGCAGGCGATGTGGTACATAACTGCTTCTCTTATCATTTTGTTCCGGCCGGCCTCATGCTGGAGAGTGGTGCGCACGCGCTTGGCTGTGCAGTAATACCCGCCGGTGTTGGCCAGACAGAGTTGCAGGTACAAACCATTGCCGACCTTAAGCCCAATGGCTATGTTGGAACACCTTCTTTCCTGAAAATTATCCTTGAAAAAGCCGATGAGATGGGTGCCGATGTCAGTAGTCTGAAAAAGGCCCTGGTATCCGGTGAAGCACTGCCTCCCCCTTTACGTGAAGGCTTCAAGAAACGGGGCATCCAGGTACTGCAATGCTACGCCACCGCAGACTTGGGCGTAATTGCCTATGAAACAGAAGCGATGGAAGGCCTGATAATTGATGAAGGCGTCTATGTTGAGATCGTTCGCCCCGGAACAGGTGAGCTGGTCCCCGACGGTGAAGTCGGCGAAGTGGTTGTCACCAGTTTAAATCCTGATTATCCACTGATTCGATTTGCAACAGGTGATCTATCAGCCATTATGGATGGCACCAGCCCCTGTGGCAGAACCAACCGCCGCATTAAAGGGTGGATGGGCCGGGCAGACCAGACCGCCAAGGTTCGCGGTATGTTCATCCATCCAGAACAGGTCGACAAGGTAATCAAACGCCATCCAGAAATCAGCAAGGCCCGCCTGATAGTGGATTGGGTCAATGAAAGTGATTCAATCACCCTGCAGTATGAGTCCAATAGTCACTCAGATGACCTGAATAGCGCTATAGCAAACAGCATCCGCGATATCTGCAAGGTTCGTGGTGATGCCAAACTCACCGATATCGGATCCCTGCCAAATGACGGCAAAGTGATAGACGATATCAGGAAATACGATTAAATCCTCCGACAGACTCAATTTTCTGGCAGAATAGCGTAATCACTCCTGAGCGTTGTACCCCCCTCTCCTGATGGAGAGGGTTTTGAGGCATGCCATGAATAACCAAAACTTTTTAGCCGGGTTCCGAGTCCTGGATCTTTCGCAATATATACCAGGGCCTTTTGCTACCCGCATGCTCTCTGATCTTGGAGCTGATGTTATTAAGGTCGAACCGCCTCATGGTGATCCGATGCGTAACTTCATGTTGTCAGATAATGCCATGCCCTCTGCCCTCTACCGCCATCTTAACCGGGGCAAGCGGGTAGTCAGGCTGGATCTCAAATCAGACCAGGGCAAGGTTGAACTGACCCGATTGATCAAACAGGCTGATGTACTTCTGGAATCGTTTAGACCTGGCGTTATGGATCGTCTCGGCTTTGGCTACAGCAAACTCGAACAACTAAACCCTCAAATCATTCACTGCGCCCTTTCCGGGTTTGGGCAGAACGGTCCCTATCGCGACCATGCAGGTCATGATTTGACCTACTGTGCCGCCAGCGGCGCACTGAGTGCCACCGGCATCAACGAACAGCCCGTGATGATGTTCCCACCACTTGCTGATCATGCCGGTGCCATGCAGGCTGTAAATACCATTCAAGCCGCCCTGCTCGGTCGGATAAAAACCAACAAGGGTGCCTTCATTGATATCAGCCTGTTTGATTCTGCAATGGCGTGGCAATACCTGGGCCTGAGTGAGGCTGAAGAGAAATCAGGCATTCAACGTGAGCAGCTGCTGTTGAATGGAGGTGCCGCCTGTTACAACATCTACCAGACCGCCGATGAGCATTTCATCGCACTGGCACCACTTGAAGCAAAATTCTGGCGGGTATTTTGTGAAGCTGTGGATCGCACCGCATGGATTCCCAGACAGCTTGAAAATATGCCACAAACCGCTTTGATTGCAGAGCTGCGTGAGTTATTTCTCTCACAACCCCTGAAGCACTGGCAACAGTTACTGGATGGTGTTGACTGCTGTTTTGAGAGTATTCCCACGCTTGATCAGATCAAACAGCATCCTCAGGTTGAAGCCCGTGGATTATTGAACGATTGGGAGCCTAACTATCCAGCCTGGATTAATGGTGCACCCTGCAATAACACAACACCCATCAGGAAAATCAGTGAAGGTGAGTCGATAAACTGGCTTGCGGATAGCGAATAACTAAAGGCTGAGGTGACAAACAATCACCTCAGCCTTTCACCTTCAACCAATCGTTATATCAGGTAGTACCGGCGTTTCCAGTCTCACCTTCTCAGCCGGAGCCAGCACACGGGCATCACCCTTTGCGACCAGTTCACCCTTCTGATTAACAACCTGACAATCCAGCGCGACACGCCGCTTGTCATCCTCCTTGCCTGTAACCGTTAGTGTCACTGTAATCTCATCACCCGGCCTGACCGGTCTTCTGAACTGCAGGTTCTGTTCAAGATAGATCGTTCCCGGTCCGGGTAATACGGTGGCCACTGCGGCGGAGATCACTGAACCGGTCCACATACCGTGTCCGATGCGGCCTTTAAAGAGCGTATCCCGGGCAAACGCGTCATCC
>JAPHUE010000241.1 GCA_026196795.1 Sedimenticola sp. | reverse complement strand
TGCAAATCAGTCATGAGATTTTCTATCGACTGAGGCATGCGGGCGCCTTCTATCCTGGCGTAAAGCCCAATACTGTCGTCTGTTGGGGTGGCCACTCTATTCCGGTCGAAGAGTATGACTACACAAAAGAGATTGGCTATCACCTTGGTTTACGCGGTATAGATATCTGTACTGGTTGTGGTGCGGGCGCCATGAAAGGCCCGATGAAAGGTGCGGCCATCGCCCATGCCAAACAGCGGCACCAGGAGGGTCGACACATCGGTCTGACAGAGCCAGGCATTATTGCCGCAGAAGCACCGAATGCCATCGTCAATGAACTGATTGTCATGCCAGACATTGAAAAACGCCTGGAAGCGTTCATCCGACTGGGGCATGTTCTGATCATATTCCCCGGTGGCGTGGGGACCATGGAAGAGTTGTTGTTCGTGCTTGGTGTCTTGTCGCATCCGGAAAACAAAGCCATTGAACTGCCCATATTCCTCACGGGACCTACCAGTGCAGGCCCCCATTTTGACACGGTCATTCGGTTCATAGAGATGACGCTGGGCAGCCAGTCTCTGAATCTGGTGCGCAAAGTCATCGGTGACCCAGAGCTGGTATCAAAGCTGGTCAATGATGCTCTCATACACGTTACGAGAGAAAGAAGGCAGCGTGATGACTCGTTCCATTACAACTGGTCACTGCATCTGGATGAGGCATTTCAGGAACCGTTTCTGCCAGATCACGAATCCATGGCAAAGTTACAATTGACACGTGATTTACCGACCCAGGAGTTAGCTGCCAATCTCAGACGAGCGCTCTCCGGTATAGTTGCTGGCAATGTCAAAGAACAGGGTATTAATGCGATACGTGAGCATGGGCCCTTTCAGATAAGAGGCGAACCGGAACTGATGCAGGCAATGGATGAGTTATTGAAATCATTCGCTCAGCAAGGCCGCATGCAGGTTAAGGGCGAGTATGTGCCTTGCTACGAGATAGTGGCTATCTAGCGTATTATCGCTATTACATTACTCTATTGGTCGCCATGTCTCGAACATGGCGGCCTGTCCATAAGCTTGCTGCTGATATTCAACATTCCAGACAGTAGCATTCTCAATAAAAAAACGCTTGCCTGAACGGGCTATCCTGATGCCTGTGTAGTCATCTATATAACCCTTGGAATTAACGGCAGCCAAAAGCCGGGCGCGCTCTTCCCGTAGTGGCTGCTCTGCAGATTTTCTTGAAGGCAGTAAGGTAAATTCCTCCCACTCCATTTCAAACAGATCAAGTGCTGTCTGATTAGCGTAATTGAACACCGGGTCTTCAGATGTATCGTGGGATACCAGTGCAAACGAGGCATAGTAGAGTCGTTCGCCCAACTGTTTGATGGGGCATTCGATCAGACGCCTGCCGGTCAGCTCATAGAAGCTTGTATAAAGCCGTATGACATGATCTTCTCTATAGTTATTTTCAGGTGCAGGGGGTGTGCGTTCAGACATGGCGTAGGATAATACAGATTAAAGTCTCTGGTTATCCTAGCGGGTGATTGAAAAACTGACAAGTCGTAGTTTGTTATTACGAATACAATGGTTAGACGAAACCGATCAGATTACGACCGCCCCGCTTCGCGGTATAGAGGCCTTCATCAGCACGCGCCAGGAGTGACTGTACAGTATCCTGTGTCTCCTCATTGTTTTGATAGGTAGAGAGACCAATACTCACAGTAATCTGCAGGGTGTTTTGTTCATAATGAATTTTAAAAGCGCTGATAGCATCTTTGAGACGCTCGGCGAGAATCAACGCCTTTTCAGCATTTGTTTCCGGCAAGAGAATTGCAAATTCATCCCCACCTAAACGACCCAGAATATCCACGTTGCGTATGGTTTGCTCACATATTTGGGTGAATTGCTTAATCACCTCATCGCCCAGCGCATGACCACCACTGTCATTAAGGTGTTTAAATTTATCAATATCGATAATCATAAGCGAGAGCGGTGATTTGTATCTTTCTGATTCAGCCAGGTGTGATTCAACCACTTCAAGAAAATGACGACGATTAGATACCCCGGTCAATGAATCGGTTGAAGCTAACTCCAATAGTTGGCTTTCCATCTGTTTACGCTGTGTGATATCCATACTGCTGCCAACAAATGCAAGCACCTCACCACGATCATTCAGTACGGGTGCAATGGAAATATACTCCCAGTAAAACACCCCGTCTTTTCTTTTGTTCTCTATCTCACCCTGCCATGGCTGTTTATTTTTTATAGCCTTCCAAAGGGATTCATATACTGATGGATTCGTCCGGCCTGATTTAAATAAGCGGGGAGTTTTTCCGATCACCTCTTCTACGGAGTAGCCGGTAATCGCTTCTACAATAGGACTAACATATTCAATAACCCCCTCTGGAGTAGTAATTACGGTCAGCACCGGGCTGTGTGTTACGGCGAGAGAGAGCTTTTGAAGTGTCTCTTCAGTTACTTTTTGAGGCGTTATGTCATGCCCGCTAAGTACAACACCGCTGATCGTTCCATCGATTTCGTAAAACGGGGTTTGTACGACATCAATATATTTTGGTTTAATATTTGGAGGATGAATCCAGATTTGGGAGTTAACGGTTTCCCCGGAAAAGCTACGTTTAAGCAATGGCTCTAGCACATTATTAAAAATGGCTTCACCATGAAGATCACTTGATTTTTTTCCAATCAGTTCATCGTGCGGCTGGGCGAAAGTATCAACATATCCCTGGCTCACGGCATGATAGGTGTATGACCTGTCAACAAATGAAAACATGTTTCTGGTCAGTTTAACCATATCAGCGGTGCGAGCCAGTTCAGCTTCACGTTTAAACCGATTGTATTCAGAGCTGATTCGCTTGCTCAATAGATTAAAAAAGTCACGCAGTTCTTTCTGATCACTGCCGGGCTTATCATCAAGGGAGAAAACATGCCCAATAACCGTTTGTGAATCATCATGAATAGCGTGTGCGCGATAACACTCTCCGGGAAATCGCATTAACAATTCGCTATCACTGAATTGGGTAAGAATATCCGATCCATAATGGATATATTGATGATCGCCTGACACGGTTGGGCTCTTATAAATAGCCTCACATGGCGAACCGGGAACACAAAACCTGAACGGCTCACCTAAACAATCACCCTGCCAAAATGCAACCACTTGGAGGTCTTTTGATTCCGGTAAAAAAAAACCGACCCCACCCCAGCGACTCTGAGATGCGATAACAACGGCTTGGGCAGCAAGTTCCAGGAACTTGGTTTCTGTATCTGCTGAAGCTGCGAGCAGTTGATGGGCGCGATTAAAATGGTCCATTTGTGAATTATTCTTGTTCCACTTTTTTTAGTTGGCCTACTCTAGTAAGGGTTTTGCTGTCGTGCAACACGAAATATCAAGAAAAATGTGGATAGATGAAAAAAGTCGGGAACCCTTTTCTTTTCTGAATTAAATGACCGATAATTATTGATCTACCTCAATAATTACTTTGCAGGAATTGGGTGGGGATGCAATTTTTATAGACAGTATTTTACACTGTAAAATACTGTGGATTACACACTTCTCAGCACAGGCAATTACTTTACTACCTATGAAATTCAGTCAACTTGTTATCGGGGATCGGTTTATCTATCAAGATACCGAGTATACAAAAAGCGGGCCTTTACAGGCTGTGGCAAAATCAACTGGCATTGAAAAAATGATTATGCGTGCCGCCAATGTCCAACTCCCACAGACACATAGTGCAGAAAATGATCAGCGGAGCGAAGAAACAGAGGGAGTTCTTGAGGCATTGCTCGCTACGTATCACAACGCCTGTATGGAGAATCTAACCGGAACTGATAACAATCAAAAACGAATTCAGATGGAAGCGCTGTTCAATAAGATTCAACAGGAATTCAAAAACGTTTTCAAAAAGAATAGCGAATTATAGATTGTTTTAAAGCCTCTCCTTTTCGGGAGAGGCCATGAACATTAAATTTTCGCAATAACCTCAATTTCTACTTTCGCATCCAGCGGCAAGCGCGCCACCTGTACTGTTGAGCGTGCTGGCTTATGATCACCAAAGGCTTCTGCATAGACTTCGTTGAGCAGTGCAAAGTCATTCAGGTCCTGAACAAATACAGTGGCTTTAACCACGTTATTTAATGTTCCACCTGCTGCAGCCAATACAGCCCGTATATTACTGAAGACCTGACGTGCCTGTACCTGCACATCGCCCTCAACAAACTCTCCTGCGGCTGTTAGTGGGATCTGTCCAGACGCAAACAGCAGGCCATCAACATGAATTGCCTGACAGTACGGGCCGATGGCTGCGGGTGCTTCTTTGGTTGCAATAGTCTTCATAACATTTCTCGCTTCATGTTCTGTCTGTTAAGCCGCATAGCGGTCTATGGATAAACCTTCAGTATCAATCTCAGGTTGTTTATTAGATATAAGATCACTGAGCAGTCGGCCTGAGCCACAAGCCATTGTCCATCCCAATGTGCCGTGGCCGGTATTGAGATAGAGATTAGGAATCTTTGTGGGTCCAACACAGGGTGTGCCATCTGGTGTCATGGGCCGAAGACCACACCAGAATTCGCTCTTGCTTATATCGCCACCTTTAGGGAACAGGTCTGACACAACAAACTCCACTGTTTCACGCCTGTGCTCGTTTAGATCCGTATTATAGCCAGCCAATTCAGCGGTACCAGCCACACGAATACGATCACCCAAACGGGTAATGGCCACTTTATGGGTTTCATCCATAATCGTTGAAACAGGCGCTGCATCAGCATCAACAATGGGCAAGGTTATCGAGTAACCTTTCACTGGATAGATGGGTGCTTTAATACCTACGGCTTTTAAGAATAGCGGCGAGTAACTACCCAGCGCCATGACATAGGCATCACCAGTAAACTGGCCCGCATCTGTTTCCACACCACTGATCTTTCCCTGGTCCGTCAACAATCGCCGTATATTCACACCCATTTGAAATTTCACCCCCAGCGCCTCAGCCGCTTTTGCCAGAGCCTGGGTAAACATATAGCAGTCGCCCGTTTCATCGTTGATCAGTCGCAGACCACCAGCCACTTTCTCTTTTACATGAATGAGTCCAGGTTCAGCAGTGATGCACCCTTCCCTATCCAGTAACTCATAAGGCACACCAAAGCGATCCAGAATGGCCATGTCAGTTACAGCGGCATCCAGTTGCTTCTGGTTACGAAACATCTGTAGTGTGCCACGACTGCGCTCATCATATTGAATGCCTGTCTCTGCACGTAATGTCTTGATGGCATCCCGACTGTATTCAGCCAGACGTACCATACGGCTCTTATTGCGTTCATAGCGAGCCGGTGTACAGTTACGTAGCATCTGCAGACTCCAGGACCACATAGAGGGGTCCAGAGAAGGCTTAATAACCAGTGGGCTGTGTTTCATCATCAGCCACTTGATAGCCTTCAATGGAATACCGGGAGCAGCCCAGGGAGCACTGTATCCAGGGGATACCTCCCCTGCATTGGCAAAGCTGGTCTCCAGCGCGGGTTCAGGCTGACGATCAATCACCGTCACATCATGCCCTTCCCTTGCCAGGTAATAGGCATTCGCTACACCGATCACACCACTACCAAGAATCACAACTTTCATTGCTGTCTGCTCCAAAGATGAATGATCAAAACTGAGGCAAAGAATACGAGAAAGTGATTGATAGGTGCTTGCTATTTCAACGACAAATATTGATTAATGTGCAATTATATGCGGATAATACCTTTTATTATCGAATATAATGCCAATCATATGAAACTTGATTCTATTGATCGAAAGATCCTGAAGGTACTTCAGGGCGATGGACGTTTAACCAATGCCGAGCTGGCAGAACGCATCAGCCTCTCCCCCTCAGCCTGCCTGAGAAGGGTTAAACAACTGGAAGAGTCCGGCATTATCGATGGTTATGTCATGCTGGTTAATCCAACCGCTATTGGCAGATCCACCACCATCTTTGTGGAGATCACATTGGAGAGTCAGTCCGTGCAATGCCAGGAGGCCTTCGAAAGTGCCGTGCGAAAAAACCCGGAAATTATGGAGTGCTACCTGATGACCGGTGAGGCAGATTATCTATTACGGGTTGCCGCAGGAGGGACCAACGATTATGAGCGTCTTCATAAACATCACCTGTCGGCTCTACCCGGCGTAGCGAGAATCAAAACAGCCATAGGTATTCGAACAGTCTGTAAGAGTACGGCCTACCCGGTCGAGTAATACCCACTTATCACAGCCAATGTGATCCTAACGAACAGTCGGTTGACACTCTGTCACCTTAATGGCTGCCCTTCCTCGTATTCTCCTTGTTCCACGCAGGCATTTTTGACTGGATTAATTCTTGCAGTAGCCATCTATTTTTAATGATATGGAAAATACGATGAGTGAAAGAATCATAATGCGGACGGGTGAAGCGTTGGTTGCAGGAGGACCTGCGGGAACAGCTGCAGAACCTGAGGTGATTATTGGCGAATTAGAGGGGCCGTTTGGAACGGCATTCGCCAATCTGCTGGGTGATCAGGTCAAAGGGCATTCAAGGGTATTGGCGATCATGAATACCGATATTATGGTTCGCCCAGCCACAATAATGGTCAGCAAGGTCACAGTAAAAAACAGCCGTTATACCAATATCCTTATGGGAACTGTTCAGGGGGCCATTGCAAATGGTGTTTTAGACGCCGTTCGCTGCGGGGATATCCCGAAGGAGAAGGCCAACGACCTGGGTATTATTGTGTCAGTCTGGCTAAACCCCATCGTGGCTGAGCAGGACGACCTGGATCACCAGATTCTGTTTGATATTCACCGAAAGGCCACATCAGAAGCCATTCGCAAGGCAATGCACCATGAACCCAGTATTGACTGGTTATTGGAGAATCAGGAAAAGATTACCCACAAGTATTTTCAGCTGGGCCTTGAGGGAAAAATCTAAAACAGACATATTATTAAAAAAGGCTGCAGCGATGCAGCCTTTTTTATCACTTACCCTAAGCCTGTAGGCGCCTTGGAGACTTACCTGGCATGAAGCTATCCTGCCACTGCCTTCTGTATCAGTGGTACAAGTGATTCCGGGAGATTGACTGCTCCCGAAAGAGCGAACTGTTGTGCATTATGCGACATCTTTTTCCATGTCTTGCGTACAATATCCAACCACTTCTCTTCATCATACTCAGGATGCTTTTCCACAAACTCCAGCATGTAATGTTCGATAAAGACCAGATCGGCAATATCTTCCAATAGTTGACTGTCCGGATTCACTTTCAGGGCCTTTTTGCCAACCGCTTTCATTGCCCTCTCGATGCTGGGCTCATCATACCCAGCCTCACGCATCAATTTACCCGTGGTTTCAGCATGGAACTTATACAGTTGGGTGCGCCACTGAAAATAGCCTTGTCGGCCCTCAGGATAATCTGTGCGGGGGGACATCCAGCGTTGAATATGCTGACCACGAATCGCCAGTTTCATGGCCTCGTCGGTATCAGGGGCAAAACGATCTAACATGTCCGACATGCGATGCGAATAGA
>JAPHUE010000231.1 GCA_026196795.1 Sedimenticola sp. | reverse complement strand
CCGATGCCCAGAGTAGAATAATAATGATTGACGACACTATAGATGCCGATGAGATGGACATCCTCTCAAATAACGTACTAGCCAGACCAGGCGATGTACTTCCGGGCGTTATTCACCTGCTACCCGTCACCACCCGACCTTTCTTCCCCGGGCAGGCCGTCCCGCTGCTCATGAATGATGAGCACTGGGAAAAGACGATCAATGCGGCCTATAAAACCAGCCAGGAGATCATTGGCATTGTCATGACGGATGCGGCCACTTCTGAAGAAGCGGTCCCGAGTGATTTTCGCTACATAGGAACAGCCTGCAAAATCCATCGCGTGCAGAAAGTAGAGGGCCGGCTGCAGGTATTGGTTGAGTGCCTGCAACGCTTTCGTATTGAGCAGTTTGTTACCAAAAAGACACCTTTCAAAGCACAGGTTCACTACTTTACAGAAGAGACCGTTAGCCCCAATGATGAGATCAAGGCCTACGCCATGGCCATCATTAATACGATTAAGGAGCTGGTACCGCTGAATCCTTTGTATGGTGAGGAGTTGCGGATTTTCCTTGACCGACTGGGACCTGACGACCCTTCCCACCTGGCGGATTTTGCCGCCAGCCTCACCACGGCCGATAGATTTCAACTGCAGGAGATTCTGCAGGAAATCGAACTGCTACCACGCATGGAGAAGGTGCTGGTTCTTTTGCACAAGGAGCTGGAACTGGCAAAGGCACAAAACGAAATCCGCAAAACCGTCGAAGACAAAATCAGTACTCACCAGCATGAATTTTTTCTGCGGGAACAGCTCAAGGTCATTCAGCAGGAGCTGGGGCTGGAGAAAGATGACCGCACGGCCGAGTTAGATAAATTCAGAGAGCGGCTGGACGACTTGACTCTCCCCGCTCCGGCATCCAAACGCCTTGATGAGGAGATGCAGAAGCTCTCCATCCTGGAGACTGGCTCTCCCGAATACGCACTCACACGAAATTATATCGACTGGATTACCCTGCTGCCCTGGGGAAAACACAGTCCGGACAAGCTTGACCTTGGGCAGGCACGAAAAGCCCTGGATAAGGATCATTACGGACTGGATGATGTAAAGAAGCGCATCCTGGAGTTTCTTGCTGTCGGCATGATGAAAGGTGAGGTCAGTGGCTCTATTATTCTACTGGTGGGACCGCCGGGCGTGGGAAAGACATCCATTGGCAAATCCATCGCCAATGCCCTTGGGCGATCCTTTTATCGTTTTTCCGTCGGTGGCATGCGCGACGAGGCAGAGATCAAAGGACACCGCAGAACCTACATAGGTGCCATGCCGGGCAAATTCATCCAGGCGATGAAAGAGGTGGAAACAGCTAATCCCGTGATCATGCTGGACGAGATCGACAAGATCGGCGCCTCCTATCACGGCGATCCCGCTTCTGCCCTACTGGAGGCACTGGATCCCGAACAGAACAGTGACTTCCTGGATCACTATCTGGATCTTCGCTTTGATCTCTCCAAGGCGCTATTTGTCTGTACGGCTAACCAACTGGATACCATCCCTGCGCCCTTGCGGGACCGCATGGAGATCATTTCGTTATCCGGTTACATCGCCCAGGAAAAGCTGCAGATTGCACGTAAGTATCTGGTCCCTCGTCAATTGAAACGGGCCGGCCTGAAACGTAATCAGCTAAAGATGAATACAGCTGCACTCAAGGCGATTATTGAAGGTTATGCGCGTGATGCCGGCGTCAGACGTCTGGAAAAACAGATCGGCAAGATTGTCCGCAAGGCGGTCGTGCGAATTCTGGATGATGAGCCTACACCCATAGTTGTTGAAGAAGCCGATCTTAAAGACTATTTGGGCAGCCCCATTTTCCGTGATGAGCGCAGCTTGAGTGGCCCCGGTGTCGTCACCGGGCTGGCCTGGACGTCTATGGGGGGCGCTACCCTCAGCATTGAAGCCGCCAAGACCCATAGTTTTACCAGGGGCTTTAAACTCACGGGTCAACTGGGTGAGGTGATGCGCGAATCAGCCGAAATCGCCTATGGCTATATTGTGGCCCATGCGGAAAAGTTTGGAGCAGATCCAGCATTCTTTGAAAAGAGTTTTATTCACCTCCATGTCCCTGCGGGTGCCACCCCCAAAGACGGCCCCAGCGCGGGAATCACCATAGCATCGGCCCTGCTCTCTCTGGCCAGAAACAAGCCGGTTCGCACAATCGCCATGACCGGAGAATTGACCCTGACAGGACATGTTTTCCCTATTGGCGGTGTCAGAGAGAAGATGATAGCCGCCCGTCGCGCCAATATTCGCGAACTGATATTGCCAGAGGAAAACCGGGGGGAATATGAGGAGGTACCAGAGCATATTCGTAAGGGGATAAAGGTGCACTTCGCCTGCAGTTTTGATGATGTAGCCCCCCTGCTGTTCAAGAAATAATCCGTCAGGCCCAATTAATCCAGATCAATAACAGGCGTAATGGCTCTTGACTTATTTAGGATCCACTAATACTTTTTATCTTAGAGACCGCTAAGTAGGTAGGGTCTCCCATACCCAAATAAAGTGACTTAGGGAGAAGATATTATGAAACGCATTATAAAAGCAGCTGCTATAGCAGCCTTATTGGCCGCATCAGCCTCTGCATCTGCTTGGTGGGGTGGCGGTCCTTGGGGTGGCAATCCATGGGGCGGCGGTGGTCCCTGGAACGGCATGACTGATGGCTGGGGCGATGGCTCCGGTGATTTCAACATGAACTTCAGCGGTCGTGGTAGTGGTTATGGTAATGGCTATGGCCGCGGCTATGGCTATCCTTATGGCGGCTATGGTGGTTACCCCTATGGGGGCTATGGCGCTCCTTATGGAGGCGGTTATGGTGCTCCTTATGGCTATGCCCCTTATGGCTATCCTGCGCCTCCAGTAGCACCCGCTGCGCCTGCGCAATAATCAGCGTTAGCCTGAAACAAAAAACCCTGCATCAGCCGATGCAGGGTTTTTTAATAACGAACTATTCAGCAATCAGATCGAGAAAGATGATCCACAGCCACAGGTTGTGGACGCATTCGGATTGCGGATAACAAACTGCGATCCCTGCAGACTCTCCGTATAGTCCACTTCGGCACCCATCAGGTACTGCAGACTCATTGGATCAACCAGCATGGCCACACCGTCTGTATCAACTCGGGTATCACCCTCTTTCATTGCTTCATCGAAACTGAAGCCATATTGAAAACCTGAGCACCCACCACCCTGAATGAATACCCGCAACATCAGATTCGGGTTACCCTCATCCTCAATCAAGGCAGCCACTTTGGTTGCAGCCGCATTGGTAAAAACCAGCGGGCTCTCGATTTCAGCTTGTATACCACTCATAGCCAACTCCAAAATACAAATAAACCACGCTATATTAGCGTATTATGTACATTATGCTTTTCTGATCAATTTAGTCAAGTATTACCACCCATCAACGACCCCGCGGAATCCGCTCTGAATCTTCTTCAGGGGTATTAGCTGCAGCAGCCGCATCGTTCTCACGCTTGATCTCTTCCACATTACTCCGATCGCCATCATAGCCAAGCATTTGTGGCTGGGCATCCTTGGTATGGATCAACTGGCCATTAACTTCAGCACCCATCGACATCTCGAGCAGATTGTAATAAACCGTCCCCGTGACCTTCGCTTTAGGTGCCAGCTCTACCCTCTCAGAGGCGTAGACATCACCCACCACGGTACCATTGAGGATTACATTGGGCACCTGAATATCACCTTCAACACGACCCTGCTCACTCAAAGTCAAAGCTGAGTCTTCCCCCTCTTCCACCATGACGTTGCCACAGATGAGGCCATCTACATGCAACCCACCGGTGAAGTTCACGTCACCATGAATGGTTGTTCCACTGCCAATCACTGTAGCAATCTTAGGGGCCTTAAACTTTTTAAAACGCGCCATCGGCATTCCTCTCATTCAGCTACCAGCCAGTCAAATGTCTTTTTGATCTGTGGCAGCCTGTTATTGGTTGGATTAATTTCGACAATCACCCGCTCGGGGTTAAAGCCCTCTGGCACCTCAATCAATCCGTCAACATCCTGAAAATGCCTGAAACGCATTTTCAGTTTCTCTTCTTTCTCTTTCGATAGCTCTTTGAGGGAGAGCACACTCTGCACACCATCCTGCTGACCCTCAAGTGCAAGCTGTATCCAGCCTACAGCCGCTCCTGCATTCTTGAGCGACTGACTGACGGTAAAACGATAACGGTAATTTCGCTCATCTTCCGCCGGCCCCAATCTGAAACCCTGAATATACAGACCCTCTGATTTGACACTGGTCGCTACAATACCGCGCAGCAGTGTCAGCTCTTTTTCCATTTCGAGATAGCCGGATTGACTCTGCATCAGCTCATCACGCACCTGTCTAATTGCTTCCTGGTCAATCTGGCCAGCACGTTCCAGAGCGGCAATCTGCTCACGCAATCGCCCTCGCTCTGCCTCCAATGAGGCAATCTGGCGTTTTTGCTCCTCTAAACGCTTGCTGAGTGGCGTCACCTCATCCACAACAGGAACTTGCTGCGGCACATAGTTTTGCCAACCCAACAACACACCAATGACAAGCACCACAGGCACCATCCACCAAAGATATATCCACCGGCTTCGGGACTGAACTATTTTGGGTGTTGTTATTTTCATCCCTGCCCCCCGTTTCAACACGTACTCTATTTATCAACCTATCTGCAGATATCGGATAAATTATTGCCGAACTTAAGGTAGAAGCGCCACTGATTGTAATCCCAGGGTCTCATCCATTCCCAGCATGATATTCATATTCTGAATTGCCTGCCCGGCCGCCCCTTTTACCAGATTATCTATCACTGAAAGAACCACCAGTGTATTACCGTCCTGCGGACGATGCATGGCTATACGACAGTGGTTAACGCCCCTGACACTCCGGGTCTCCGGGTGAGAGCCCAATGGCAGAACATCCACAAACGGCTCATTCGCATAGCGTTGCTCGTATAGCGCCTGCAGATCGATCTCGCCATCGATCGTGGCATAGAGCGTGGCATGAATACCCCTGATCATGGGTAGAAGGTGGGCCACAAACGTGACATCCACGTCCTGGCCTGCAGCAATAGAAAGATTTTGCTGAATCTCTGGAAGATGCCTGTGACCCGGCACGCCATAGGCCTTAAAACTCTCGCCGACCTCACCCATCAGCATACCCACACTGCTACCCCGACCCGCACCACTGACACCAGACTTACAATCTGCAATCAGGCCATTGAGATTAACCTTTCCAGCCTCAACGAGCGGTAGAAAACCCAAGGTAGCGGCCGTTGGATAGCAACCAGGATTGGCGACCAGTCTCGCCTGCTTAATCGCCTGCCGATTCACTTCCGGCAGGCCGTAAACGGACTCTGCCACCAGATCAGGGCAAGCGTGGGTCATGCCATACCACTTTTCCCACACGGCGAGATCTTTAATTCTGAAATCGGCCGCAAGATCAATCACCTTGCAATCACCATCAAGCAGCCCGGGCACCATCTTCATGGCCGTGCCGTTTGGCGTGGCAAAGAAAACCAGATCACATGACTTGAGCTGCCCCAGGTCTGGCTCAGTAAAAGGAATATCAAAGTGGCCCCGCAGATTGGGGTAGATATCGGAAACAGGACGGCCAGCCTCGGCACGCGAAGTTATCACCGTTACCTCTACCTCTGGATGCCCGGCAAGCAGCCGCAGCAATTCAACGCCGGTATAACCTGTACCACCCACAATACCTACTTTCACCATCGCCTCAATTCCACTCCAAATGCGTAATTACCTGACTGCTAATGGATACCGCCCAATGGGCATTATCCAGATGAGTGCCGGGTTTAAAAAATCTGCTTAATCATACGGTGCTATAAGAAAAATCTAAAGGTACAAACCGGCAACAGTGAAACAGTACGGCAATAAAAAAGCGACCCTTAGGCCGCTTAAGCAATATGTGACGTATTTTTATTGATTCCTTTTACCCGAAGATCCCATCAACAGGCGTCACAATTCCATCAATTGCGTCCGACTATAATATACACATATCTTATAGGTCAATTATTTTTCTAGATTTTTCATATCCATAGCAGCATTGCTTAATCCTTTACAAACAGTTTATGGCCTTCTGCCAATGGGATAATTCAAGAAAAAGTGACATAATTTGACCCGTTGGGTGTCCACAATTCAACGCCTTCACACCAGACCAAGGCACCACAACCCAAGAGATTGGAACTGAAAATGAAACCCGTTATCCAATATCCCAACTGCCTGCTGTTTAAAAGGACTGACTGAATGGAAACTGTGGAACTCATCTCACTAACCTTAGGGGTAGCCTGGGCTTCGGGCATTAATCTCTATGCCGCCGTACTGGTGTTGGGCTATCTCGGAATGACTGGAGAGGTCACACTCCCTCCCGGCCTGGAGTTACTCAGCAACCCCTTGGTACTGGGTGCTGCAGGCTTCATGTATATGGTCGAATTTTTCGCCGACAAAACGCCCGGTGTTGATACAGGCTGGGATGTACTGCATACCTTTATTCGTATACCAGCCGGCGCCGTATTGGCCGCTGGAATGGCAGAGGGGCTTGAGGTTAGTCAGGCCGCTGAATTCGCCGCCCTGCTGATTGGTGGTGGACTGGCCGCGACCACCCATCTGACCAAGACCGGCACCCGGGTACTGATCAATACCTCACCTGAACCCTTCTCCAACTGGACCGCATCCATAACAGAGGATCTGGTGGTTATCGGTGGACTCTGGGCCTCACTGCACTATCCCTGGCTATTTGTTGCAGGTCTGGTCGTTTCGCTGCTGCTGATTATCTGGCTCATGCCCAAGCTGTGGCGCGCCCTCAAACGGGTATTCCGCGCCATAGGTGAGTTCTTTGCTGGCAAAAAAGACGAAACGATGGGCACACCACCTTCATCTCAGTCCGGCACAACATCCCGGCAGGATATACTTCGCGCGCTTTATCACGATGCGAACAACGCCCCAAAATAACTAACTGCACTCACAATGATTCACTCTTATTTCTTTAGCGAGGTATACCAATGATGTG
>JAPHUE010000100.1 GCA_026196795.1 Sedimenticola sp. | reverse complement strand
CATCTCGACGCCTTTCGGGGTGAGTCCAACCGGGTACTTACACTGGTGACCTATCTGAACAAAGGGTGGGAGCCCAACCAGGGCGGTGAACTGGTACTCTACGCACCGGATGACGGTAATGAGATCACCAAGGTGGTACCCAGCTTTGGTACACTCGTCATCTTTCTTAGTGAGGAGTTTCCCCATGAAGTGCTGGCGGCTGATCGTGACCGCTACAGCGTGGCAGGCTGGTTCAGGGTAAACGGTTCAATCAATCAGCAGATTGATCCTCCGAGGTAATAATTCCCCCCGAACGCCCTTACTTACTGAATCAACTCCGACTTTTGCTCTTTTAGCCATTGCGTTACTTCATGCAGTAATTTTTCAGCGTGCTCAATGCATTCATCTGCAGCGCTGACTGGCACAGTATCACCCGAGTAGTCCGAAACATTGCGTTGTTTTCTCAACGCATCCAGAACAATTACTGTCTGTTTATCTAAACTAATCGTTTGAGTGAGCACTTGTATCATCGTCATATGATGACCAGGCTTGCTCGTCAATGTTCTATAACCATTGGCCTGTAATGCCGCATTCGACAACTGCATAATGGCTTTATAGGCCGCATCAAATCGATTTTCAAGACTCACTTCCTGAATGTGAGCGTCGGCAATATTGCGCCTAGCGGCCGCTAGTAAACGGTTAATGACAGCAGCATCCGATTCAATTCGCTCTAAACTTACACCAACCAAATTATCTAAGCCCATCTCCGACTCCGATTACATCCATGCGTGGTTTCGACAACACCTCATTTACAAAGGCATCACTCTTGTTCTGCAGCTCTATCCATTGATCCTTGCTATAAAGCTTTGGATTAATCTCCCTGCCCAGTACCTCCTGCACCGGGTAAAGTGCACTAACCGCATCAGAAAAACTCACATCGCCAATAATTAGTACATCAATATCGCTGGCTGATGTCTCTTTTCCACTGGCCACCGAGCCGAAAATAAAGGCCCATGCTATACGTCCTGCCAGGGGAGAAAGCGCCTCAGAAATGACATCTACCACGCCGATTGTCTTCTTAACTATTCCTAATAGCTCATGGTAAATAGGGCACGCAGGGTTTGCCTGGTAATGATGCTGATTGCCAATCTTGGTCATACTCAAGATGCCAGCCGCCACCATACGATCAAGCTCACGCTTAATAGTGGCAACACCCATACCGGTTAATCTGAGTATCTCATTGATATAATAGCTTTTTTCAGGCTTATTATACAAAAGCCCTAACACCCTTTGCTGGGTAGAGGTAAACAGCGCTGCACCGAGTTGACTCATTCTCCCCGCACCCAATAATTCATAATATGTGTACGATAATTCATATATTGTGAATTATCAATAGGTTGTTATACCATGCTTGAGTAATAACCGAGGCAGCACATCATCCAGGCTACTTATGTCCTGATCGTTAAGCTCTATCAAACTAAAGCCATACTGCTCATAAATAGCAACTTTCGCTTTTTTCCTTTCACAGTATTTCGGATCGCTCTCCATACCCCAAAACTCAATGTAGATTTTTCCGGCAGGAAGATAAAAATCACAGTAGACTTCCTCCTCAATGGGAAGGCGTCTTTCATAAGCGTGGACTATTTCAGCCGTATAAAGCCAGTTATCAATCAACATCTCTGCACGCGAACGAACAAAGTGACCATCCGCTGTACGCAGCTTTGGTTTCATCTTGTCACGGAAGCCGGATGACTTATCAGCTGAAGGTGCATTAACGGGGAACTCTTTGGCCTCCTTTGAATTACCCTTCAGCTCTTCAATTGTGTTTTTAAGGGTTTTATTCTCTGTAACAGATGGAGGCCAAAGCACAAAGGGTACGCCCGATTTATTGTCTTCCCTCTGCTCTCCACCCACACGTTGTCCCATCGGCGTGACCAACCAGCCTTTTACATGCCGCTTGATCCAACCATGCTCAGAAAGTATCTGGTTTACTCTGCGCGCAGAAAGATCAAACTTCTGCCCAAGAGTGGTAGCAGTAAGCATCCCTTCAGACGTAGCACGTTCCAGTTGAAAACTCTCAGGCCATACAATGTACTTGCCAAGTTTTTCACTGACTTGATACTTCCCACCGGCATCGATACCTGCCGGCTCAAGTGCCCACGTATCATCTTTACGACTAATAAAACCCTTGTCTTGTAATTTTCCAAACAGTTGCTTTGTGGGTATGGCGAGCTTTTGCGAGAGCTTGGTTGTAGATAGGAATTTCACATTATCCATTTTTCTTTTCCCTGTGCGCTGGAATTATCATTCCGTGAGGTTGTTTTTGGCTACGCCTCGCCTATCCAATCTACACCGTTAATCTAGCCATCACCATTGAGCAGCGACTTTAGTTTCTGCCAGGGATAGTAAGAACCAATCGCACTAAAAAATATTTGGTTAATACGAAGATGTAATCCATCAAGATCTACACTACTCAGGCCGCCCTCATAGGCAATATGATGCTGCAGATGCAATGCCATATCATTCATTGACCCCAGCACACTACGACTGTTGGTCTTGGTATAGCTATTATGTCGACCCCAGTCGAGTAGTTGCTCTACCTGGCGTTGATCAAAATCGAACAGCCGTAGGGTACGAAACATGGCCTGGCCAAACACCTCATCCAGCCGATCAAAATCAGACCGCTTCAGTCCCGCAACAAAGACAGAGAAAAGTGATTGATCATGAATGAACAACACGCACTTACGGCGATCGATACGTAACACGTTAGCATGCCAGCTCGTCATGGGATTCAATGCATCAATTTCGGTCGGTTTGATGCGCAGCTCTTTGATTAGTTTTTGTGTACAACGAATAATCACTGTGAATTTCTCTATACGTCGAACAGCACTTCAACTAAGACTATAGCGCTACATCTGCATATTTATTGATATGCCTGACTCAGATGACGCTTAGCTTCGCCAATTTAAAAACCGCATGCACCAGCTCCATGTTTCAAATGTATACGTTTTTAAGTTTTTTATACATAACTTTGTGGAAATGTAAAAATTACTGGCTAACGCTGCAAAAATGGAACGAGGCATCAAACTTCCCAACACTTGTCTGTGCACCCCCTACCCTTTTCACACGGGATTAGGCCCGACCTCGGTGAGTAGCCTCCCTCTATACAAGGCTCATCCTTTTACAGGCTGAACTGCTTAATCAGAAACGCGGCAATCGCTTCGATCTCTTCCAGGCAGACGCTATGATCTATCGGGTAAGTGGCGTAGTCAGGTGTATACCCCATGGCCTCCAATTGCGCCTTGGCTTTTTGTCCGAGTAACTCTGGTACTACTGGATCAACAGTTCCGTGGAACAGGTGAATGGGGAGGCTGGCGTTGGCAGGGTGCGGCGTGAGGGTGTCAGCCGTAGCTAAGTAGGTGGACATGCCAATAAACCCACCCAGGGGTTTGGGTGAGGTGAGCGCCACCTCATATCCCACGGCCCCACCCTGAGAGAAACCGGCAATGATGATCCGCTGACTATCGATACCCCGGGCTATCTCCCGGTCAACAATAGCGGTT
>JAPHUE010000197.1 GCA_026196795.1 Sedimenticola sp. | reverse complement strand
TCCTACTGCCAGCAGATTGTAACCCTGACCTATCCACACATCGGTAATACCGGTACCAATGATGAAGATGAGGAGTCCGGCTCAATCTATGCCGCGGGTCTGATTATTCGTGATCTGCCTCTCATAACCAGTAATTGGCGTAGTCAGCGACCACTTGATCAGTATCTGCGTGATAATAATGTGGTTGCCATTGCCGGTATTGATACCCGCAAGCTGACTCGGATCTTGCGCGAAAAAGGGGCGCAATCGGGCTGTATCCTGGCGGGTGACCAGGTGGATGAGGCTGCTGCACTTGCTGTCGCAAAATCATTTCCCGGTCTCAAGGGTATGGATCTGGCCAAAGTAGTAACCACCTCCGCTAACTACACCTGGACCCAGGGAACCTGGACACTGGAAGGCGGACTGCCAGCCTCACCTGAAAATATCGAAGAGAGCTTGCCCCTGCATGTCGTCGCCTACGACTACGGCATTAAGCGCAATATTCTGCGCATGTTGGTGGATCGTGGCTGTCGTGTCACCGTTGTGCCGGCACAGACACCTGCCGATGCAGTATTGGAGATGAAGCCGGATGGTGTATTCCTCTCCAATGGTCCAGGTGATCCAGAGCCCTGCGACTACGCTATAGCAGCAATCAAGACCATCGTGGATTCCGAAGTGCCAGTCTTTGGTATCTGTCTGGGCCATCAGCTGCTGGCGCTGGCCAGCGGTGCCCAGACCATCAAGATGAAATTTGGCCATCATGGTGCCAACCATCCGGTGCAGAATCTGGAAAACAAAGTGGTCATGATTTCGAGCCAGAATCATGGCTTTGCGGTGGACGAGCAGAGTCTGCCGGCCAGCCTGAGCGCTACTTATCGCTCACTGTTTGATGACTCCCTGCAGGGTATTCATCGGACGGATAAACCGGCCTTTGGTTTCCAGGGACATCCGGAAGCGAGCCCGGGACCACATGATGTGGCCCCTGTTTTTGATCATTTTATCGAGTTGATGCAAACCGCGGATGATGCGGGTTAGACGACTGAAATAAGCCATTTACTGCGGATTTAAAAGCAAGCCATGCCAAAAAGAACAGACATTGAAAGTGTACTGATTATCGGTGCTGGGCCTATTGTGATCGGTCAGGCCTGCGAGTTCGATTACTCGGGAGCCCAGGCCTGTAAGGCGCTGCGTGAGGAGGGATACCGGGTCATTCTGGTTAACTCGAACCCCGCCACCATCATGACTGATCCAGACAGCGCGGACGCCGTCTATATCGAGCCTATCACCTGGCGCACGGTTGCGCGGATTATTGAAAAAGAGCGTCCCGATGTACTGCTCCCTACCATGGGCGGGCAGACAGCACTGAACTGTGCCCTGGATCTGGTACGGGAAGGCGTATTGGAGCAGTACGGCGTTGAGATGGTCGGTGCTTCACGTGAAGCGATCGATAAGGCGGAAGACCGGGATCTGTTCCGCAAGGCCATGCTGAAGATCGGCCTGGATATGCCCAAGGCGGCCGTTGCCCACAGCATGGAAGAGGCGTTGCAGGTACAGGCGCAGATCGGTTTCCCCACCATTATCCGTCCCTCCTTCACTATGGGCGGTTCAGGTGGTGGTATCGCTTATAACCGTGAAGAGTTCGTAGAGATTTGCGAACGGGGTCTGGACCTCTCCCCAACCCGGGAGTTGCTGATCGAAGAGTCGGCACTGGGCTGGAAAGAGTACGAGATGGAGGTGGTGCGGGATCACAAGGATAACTGCATCATTATCTGCTCCATTGAAAACTTGGATCCCATGGGTGTCCACACAGGTGACTCCATCACGGTTGCTCCGGCCCAGACCCTGACCGATAAAGAGTACCAGATCATGCGTAACGCCTCTCTGGCGGTGTTGCGTGAAATCGGTGTGGATACCGGTGGCTCCAATGTGCAGTTTGCCATTAATCCAGATGATGGACGCATGATCATCATCGAGATGAATCCTCGGGTCTCCCGCTCTTCGGCGCTGGCTTCCAAGGCGACCGGTTTTCCAATTGCCAAGATCGCAGCCAAGCTGGCGGTAGGCTTTACCCTGGATGAGCTGCGTAACGAGATTACGGGGGGTGCAACTCCAGCCTCGTTTGAGCCCAGTATTGACTATGTGGTTACCAAGATTCCCCGTTTTGCCTTTGAGAAGTTCCCGGCGGCACCTGATCGCTTGACCACCCAGATGAAGTCGGTTGGTGAGGTGATGGCGATTGGGCGTACTTTCCAGGAGTCGCTGCAGAAGGCCTTGCGTGGTCTGGAAACGGGTAAGAGTGGCCTGGATGAGATCGTCGATCTTGAATCAGAAGATCTCAAGACCATTATGCGGCATGAGCTGCGTGAGCCCGGGGCCGAGCGCCTCTGGTATGTCGCCGACGCCTTCCGCTCCGGCATGTCGTTGGCGGATGTCTTTGAGTTAACCAAGATCGACCGTTGGTTCCTGGTGCAGATTGAAGATCTGGTCAAGGAGGAAGCCGCTATTCGTCAGGGTGGCCTGTCTGTTCTTGATGCGGATCGTTTGCGCTATCTAAAGCGTAAGGGATTTTCGGATGAACGATTGGCTGATTTGGTCGGCGTCAATCAGGACAAGATTCGCGAGGTGCGTTGGCAGGCGGGTGTGCGTCCCGTGTTTAAACGGGTTGATACTTGTGCGGCGGAGTTTTCCACAAGCACGGCCTATATGTACTCCACCTATGAAGAGGAGTGCGAGGCGGCCCCAACTGACAACAAGAAAATCATGGTCCTGGGCGGAGGTCCGAACCGGATTGGTCAGGGTATCGAGTTTGATTATTGCTGTGTGCATGCTGCTTTTGCCATGCGCGAAGATGGTTATGAGACCATTATGGTCAACTGTAACCCGGAGACTGTATCTACTGATTATGACACATCGGATCGACTCTATTTTGAGCCGTTGACGTTAGAAGATGTGCTTGAAGTGATTGACGTGGAAAAACCGGTTGGTGTCATCGTTCAGTATGGCGGACAGACGCCACTAAAACTGGCCCGTGATCTTGAAGCGGCCGGTGCACCGATTATCGGTACATCGCCTGATTCCATCGATCTGGCGGAAGATCGCGAACGGTTCCAGAAAATGGTGGAGAAGCTCGGCCTTAAGCAACCGCCTAATCGGACCGCGACCGATCCCGATCAGGCCGTAATCCTGGCTGAAGAGGTGGGTTATCCACTGGTTGTGCGGCCCTCCTATGTACTAGGTGGTCGTGCGATGGAAATTGTCCATGATGTGGATGATCTGCGCCGCTATATGCGCGAGGCTGTCAGTGTGTCGAACGACTCACCCGTACTGCTGGATCATTTCCTTAATGATGCCATTGAAGTGGATATTGATGCGATCTGCGATGGTAAAGATGTGGTTATAGGCGGCATCATGGAGCATATCGAAGAGGCGGGTGTTCACTCCGGTGATTCGGCCTGTTCATTGCCACCCTATACACTTTCCGCTGAAGTCCAGGATCGTATGCGTGAGCAGATCCGCAGCCTGGCGCTGGAATTGAAAGTAGTCGGGTTAATGAATACCCAGTTTGCCATCAAAGATAATGAGATTTATCTGCTAGAAGTTAACCCGCGTGCATCCCGAACTGTGCCCTTTGTTTCTAAGGCAACGGGTGTGCAATTAGCTAAGATTGCTGCGCGCTGTATGGCGGGTGTGTCCCTGGAGCAGCAGGAATTCACTAAAGAGGTGGTACCTGAGACCTATTTTGTCAAAGAGGCGATCTTCCCGTTTGTGAAATTCCCGGGCGTTGATACTCTGCTGGGTCCTGAGATGAAGTCGACCGGTGAAGTGATGGGTGTGGGAGCCACTTTTGGTGAGGCGTTTGCCAAGGCGATGGAAGGTGGTGGCGATTTGTTGCCACGTTCGGGGCGTGCGCTTCTCTCTGTTCGGGAGCAGGATAAGAGACGTATTGTTTCAGTTGCCCGTGATCTCAGTGAGCTGGGTTTTCAGCTCTATGCGACGGGTGGCACTTGTAATGTTATCCAGGAGAGCGGCGTCGACTGTGAGCGTGTGAATAAAGTGGCAGAGGGACGTCCGCATATTGTTGATATGATCAAGAATGATGAATTCAACATGATCATCAATACAACGGAAGGTAAAAAAGCCATTGCGGACTCTGCAGCAATGCGTCGGGCGGCGCTGCAGCATAAAGTGACTTATACCACGACTATGTCAGGTGGTGAGGCGTTTTGTCTCGCACTGAAGCAGGCGGATAGCACGAATGTTACTCGTTTGCAGGATCTGCACTGATTTTGAGTTTGTTGTTTTCAAGCGGCAAGCATAAAACAGGAAAAGAATGAGGTTTAAGATATGAGTAAGGTACCCCTGACAGTCAGAGGTGCGGATAGGCTTCGTGAAGAGCTGACCGAGCTGAAGCAGGTTGCGCGTCCGAAAGTTATCCAGGATATTGCCGAGGCGCGTGCTCACGGCGATCTAAAAGAGAATGCAGAGTACCATGCCGCACGTGAGCAGCAGGGGTTTATTGAGGGTCGAATTAAAGAGATTGAATCCAAGCTCTCTCATGCACAGGTTATCGATGTTACGACGATCAATGCTGATGGGCGCGTTATCTTCGGCGCGACTGTCGATGTCTATGAAGAGGAAGAGGATGCTGAGCATACCTTCCAGATCGTGGGCGATGACGAAGCGGATATCAAGCAGGGCCTGATTTCGGTTGGCTCGCCTATGGCGCGTGCCCTGATTGGAAAGTCAGTCGGTGATGAGGCCGCTGTGCAGACGCCTAACGGTAAGCGCCATATGGAGATTTTGGCTGTTCGATACGAATAATTGCCAAGCGGGACGAGACTATACAAATGGGGGCTTTAGCCCCCATTTGTATTTTTTGCAGTGGCTCAGTCGCGTGTCAATGTGATCACAGGCTTGTCAGGGTTGCGCCTGAAAAATGCGGCAACGTGACCTATTGTCTGCACCAGTTCGGTATTGCAGCGGTTACATATCTGTTCAATCATTACCTGACGCTCCTCACGGTCACCGGCGTTTAAACGCACTTTAATGAGTTCGTGGGTGCCAAGCGTGATATCGAGTTCATTAATTACACCCTCAGTGAGACCGTTTTGGCCAACGATAACCACAGGGTTCAGGTGGTGAACCAGACTCTTCAGCTGGCGGATTTGCTTTTTTGTCAGAGACATGGATGGCTCCGGTCGGTCTTGGAAGGCCGCGCATTCTATCGCAGTTGTAGCCGGATCGACAGTGTTTTGAGTAGACTGTGATCGTTTTACGGCTAGTGAATGGCTAAAATACACTATTATTCACCGGGTTTTTGTGATTTAAAATGAAAAAAAGCAAAAGCAGCCACCAGTGGCTTGATCGTCATTTTAACGATGAGTATGTGAAAAGGGCACAGGCAGAAGGCTATCGTTCCCGGGCATCTTATAAGCTGCTTGAGTTGCAGGAGAAAGATCGTCTGCTATCACCGGGGCAGGTCGTGGTTGACCTGGGAGCGGCGCCAGGTGGGTGGTCCCAGGTTGCGCTTAAACTGGTTGGCGAAAAAGGACGGGTTTTTGCGTTGGATATCCTGGATATGGATTCTATTGGTGGCGTGGAGTTTATACAGGGTGATTTCCGTGAAGATAGTGTCCTTGAGCAGTTTCATGCCCTTCTGGACGGCCGGCCGGTTGACCTTGTAATTTCTGATATGGCCCCCAATGTGAGTGGTATGAGTGCGGTAGATCAGCCCCGTGCTATGTATCTTTGTGAGTTGGCCTTGGAATACGCACGAGAAGTATTGCGTCCAGGTGGCAGTTTTGTAGTGAAGGTATTTCAGGGCGAGGGGTTTGATCAGTACATTAAAGAGGTGCGGAGCTCATTTGCAAAGGTGGTGACGCGAAAGCCGGCCGCATCACGTTCTCAAAGCCGGGAAGTCTATCTGGTGGCGAGGAGCTATAATGTATAGTACTGTTAGCAGTCCGTTTTTGTGATAACCAATTGAATTTATGCTGGTTCCCAAGGTCAATACTGGAGTGGAACCGGAAAGTGCCGGGCGATAAACCATCTTTTCACCGGCTTTGGTAGTTATGTAGAGGGTATTGACCTTGAATGATATGGCAAAGAATCTGATTCTCTGGGTGATCATCGCGATCGTTCTAATGTCAGTATTCAACAATTTTTCTTCCCAGACGACGCAGTCGAATGCGCTCTCCTACTCTGATTTTATAGCTCAGGTAAAGAGTGGTGCGGTTCAGAAAGTGAACATCGATGGACGCGAGATCAAGGGCACGCTCACCTCGGGTGCCACATTTTCAACCTACAGCCCGGGTGATGATGGCTTGGTAGGTGATCTGCTGAATAATAACGTGCAGATTGTCGCAACACCGCCAGAAAAGCCCTCTATTTTAATGACGATCCTCATAAACTGGTTCCCGCTGTTTATTCTGATTGGCCTGTGGATCTTCTTCATGCGTCAGATGCAGGGTGGCGGTGCCGGTCGGGGTGCTATGTCGTTCGGCAAGAGCAAGGCGCGCATGTTGGGTGAGGACCAGGTCAAAGTGACCTTTGCCGATGTGGCCGGTGTCGAGGAGGCGAAGGATGAGGTCTCCGAGATGGTTGAATTCCTGCGAGATCCCTCCAAGTTCCAGAAACTGGGCGGCAAGATCCCAAAAGGTGTGCTGATGGTTGGTTCGCCGGGTACCGGTAAGACCTTGCTGGCCAAGGCCATTGCGGGTGAGGCCAAGGTGCCGTTCTTTACCATCTCAGGTTCCGATTTTGTGGAAATGTTTGTCGGTGTGGGTGCCTCTCGCGTGCGTGATATGTTCGAGCAGGCGAAAAAGCATGCCCCCTGCATTATCTTTATCGACGAGATCGATGCGGTTGGCCGTCATCG
>JAPHUE010000111.1 GCA_026196795.1 Sedimenticola sp. | reverse complement strand
TTTTTTACAGGCCAGTGGCTCAATTGGTAGAGCAGCGGTCTCCAAAACCGCAGGTTGGGGGTTCGAGTCCCTCCTGGCCTGCCATTATTTAAAGCGCTCTCGTTAAGAGGGTGTAGTGGCAGGAATGAACGTAAAGGCTGAAGTCGAAAGCACCGGAATGGATACAGTGAAACTCTTATTGGCAGTTGTGCTGCTGATAGGGGGTATTGTGCTGTTCTATTTTCTTGAAGAATACTCCACACTGATCAGAGTGCTTGGGCTGCTCGCGATCTCAGGTCTCGCGATCGTTGTTGCCTTGCAGTCTGTTGCTGGGCGGCGCGTCTGGGATTTTGCAGTGGCGGCGCGCACAGAGGTTCGCAAGGTCGTATGGCCGAGCAGGCAGGAGACAATTCAGACAACACTCATTGTCTTTGGCATGGTGCTGTTGGTTGGTATCGTTCTCTGGTTGTTTGACATGATGCTGATGGCTATTGTGCAGTCGGTAACCGGATAGGGGAATACAATGTCATTGCGATGGTATGTGGTACACGCCTACTCCGGATTTGAGGCGCAAGTAAAGCGATCGCTCGAAGAGCGTATCAAGCGATTTGAGATGGAGTCTCACTTTGGAGAGATTCTTGTCCCAACCGAAGAGGTTGTGGAGATGCGTGCAGGTCAGCAGCGCAGAAGTGAACGCAAGTTTTTTCCGGGGTATGTCCTGGTTCAGATGGAAATGACCGATGAGACATGGCACCTGGTAAAAGATGCACCAAAGGTGATGGGGTTTATTGGCGGTACGGCAGATCGTCCCGCGCCTATTACTGAAAAAGAGGCTAATGCGATTCTCCAGCGTGTGCAGGAAGGCGTTGAGAAACCTCGTCCTAAGGTACTGTTTGAACCGGGCGAAGTTGTCCGCGTAATCGACGGTCCTTTCAATGACTTTAATGGTGTCGTTGAGGATGTTGATTATGAGAAGAGCAGGCTCAAGGTATCTGTTTTGATTTTTGGGCGTTCCACCCCGGTCGATCTTGAGTTTGGCCAAGTGGAAAAAAGCTGAGAAATAAGACTCTCCTGCTTCGGCAGGGACTGTTCTCATCTAGATTCACAGGGGAGCCGCGAGGCGCTTGTACCCAACTAGGAGTTACTAATGGCTAAGAAAATTCAAGCTTATATTAAGCTGCAGGTGAAGGCTGGCTCAGCAAATCCCAGTCCTCCAGTTGGTCCGGCGCTGGGTCAGCACGGTGTTAACATCATGGAGTTCTGTAAGGCGTTTAATGCAAAGACCGACAGTCTTGAGAAAGGACTGCCGATTCCTGTTGTCATAACCGTCTATGCAGACCGCAGCTTTACCTTTATCACCAAGACCCCTCCTGCTTCAGTTTTACTGCAGAAAGCGGCAGGCGTGGCGAAGGGTTCAGGTACGCCAAATAAAATCAAAGTTGGCAAGGTTACTCGCGAACAGTTGGAAGAGATCGCTACTGTTAAGAAGCCCGATATCACAGCTGCCGATATGGATGCCGCTGTACGGACGATCGCTGGTACAGCGCGTTCGATGGGTCTTGATGTGGAGGGTGTGTAACGTGGCTAAATTAAGTAAGCGTGCTCGCGCCATAAAAGAGAAAGTTGAGATTGGAAAACAATATCCAATCAGTGATGCTGTTGCACTGCTCAAAGATCTCTCAAGTGTTAAGTTTGGTGAGTCTGTCGATGTTTCAGTGAATCTGGGTGTTGACCCGCGGAAATCTGATCAGAACGTACGTGGTTCAACCGTGTTGCCAAATGGCACGGGCAAGGTTGTAAGGGTAGCGGTTTTTGCGCAGGGCGCGAATGCTGATGCAGCCACTGAAGCTGGGGCCGATGTGGTTGGCTTTGATGATCTGGCTGCTGATATCAAAGCAGGTAACATGGACTTTGATGTGGTTATAGCGACACCAGACGCCATGCGAGTAGTGGGTCAGTTAGGACAGATCCTCGGTCCACGCGGACTAATGCCGAATCCTAAAGTGGGTACGGTAACCCCGAATGTTGCAGAGGCCGTGCAGAATGCGAAAGCGGGCCAGGTCCGTTACCGCACCGATAAGGGCGGAATTGTCCACTGCACGATCGGTAAGCTCGGTTTTGAAGGTGATGCTGTTAAGCAGAACCTTGAAGCACTGCTGACTGATTTGAAAAAGCTCAAGCCCAGCGCGGCGAAGGGTGTATATCTGAAGAAAATCACGCTCTCCACGACCATGGGTCCTGGATTGCAGGTTGATCTGTCTTCGCTGGAATTGTAATTCAAGGGCGAGTGTAGCTCGCCTTAAAGGAACTTTGGGGCACCGGCCGAATGGCCGGTTGCCGTCAAAGACCGCAGGTGCTGTAAAGGCTTAATTATGCCTGCGCAGACGGAGCTCCTGAATCGGGTTGGTAATTCTGATGATGGTGCACGTTGATGTAGAGGCCCTAACCCATCCGGGTGAAGGCATTGTTAGCAAAATGACATTGTCATTTTAACAGGAGGTGACGAGTGCCACTCAATCTTGAGCAAAA
>JAPHUE010000286.1 GCA_026196795.1 Sedimenticola sp. | reverse complement strand
ATCAGTTGTACCTGTTTTTCAGTCTGCCCACCAGACATAGGAATTACCGTGCAGCCTAAACGCTCAGCACCATAATGAGCGCCCAGTCCGCCCGTGAACAGCCCATAGCCATAAGAGATATGACAGGTGTCACCCGGGCGGCCACCACCTGCACGAATCGAACGAGCGACCGCATTGGCCCAGGTGTCGATATCGTTCTGGGTATAACCGACTACGGTGGCTTTTCCTGTGGTGCCACTGGAGGCGTGTATCCGCACAACCTGCTGCTTGGGTACAGCAAACATATTGAATGGATAGTTGTCCCGTAAATCCTGCTTGTTGGTAAAGGGGAATTTACTCAGGTCGGCGAGACTTTTGAGATCATCAGGATGGACGCTTGCTTCGTCAAAACGGGCTTTATAAAAAGGCGAGTTGTTATAGGCGTGGTTGAGTGACCACTGCATTCTTTCCAGCTGAAGTGCGCGTAGTTCATCAATGCTGGCCTTTTCAATGGGGTCTAAGTTAGCCCGTGGGTGACTCATTTTCTAGCTCCTCTCGAAATAGTTTTATGCCGGGTTTTATAATTATTCTGCAGTGCCCGTTTCATATTTATGATGTCGAATTGATTGTATGATTGACTGGGTTACACGCGCTCTATGATCAGAGCGATGCCCTGACCAACGCCGATGCACATGGTGCAAAGCGCATAGCGCCCCCCGGTTTGGTGTAGCTGGTACATGGCCGTTGTTACCAAGCGGGCACCGCTCATACCCAATGGGTGTCCCAAGGCGATGGCTCCCCCGTTAGGATTAACGTGTGCGGCATCATCCGCCAGACCCAGATCTCGCATCACAGCCAAACCCTGGGCGGCAAAGGCCTCGTTGAGCTCGATGACATCCATCTGTTCAATCGTCAGGCCGGTCATCTTTAGCAGTTTGCGGGTGGCGGGTGCTGGTCCAAACCCCATGATGCGCGGCTCAACACCCACGGCTGTGGCAGCCACAACTCTGGCTTTTGGTGTCAGGCCATAACGCGCCCCTGCCTCCTGTGATCCCAGTAACAAGGCGCAAGCCCCATCGTTAACCCCTGAGGCGTTACCCGCTGTAACCGAGCCGCCATCCCTGAAGGGTGTAGCCAGACTCGCCAGCTTTTCCAGTTGGGTATCAGGCCTGGGGTGTTCATCAGCAGAGACAATCAGATCGTCACCCCGGCGTTGGGGAATAGTAACGGAGATGATCTCTTGTGCCAGTCGGCCGTTGGACTGTGCTTTACCTGTTCGCTGTTGACTGCGGAGTGCAAAGGCATCCTGATCTTCACGGGATATGCCGAACTGCTCGGCCACGTTCTCCGCCGTCTCCGGCATGGAGTCGATACCGTACTGCTTTTTCATCAGCCTGTTTACAAAGCGCCAGCCGATGGTGGTGTCATAGATCTCTGCCTTTCGTGAAAAGGCACTGTCAGCCTTCGGCATAACAAAAGGTGCGCGGGACATGGACTCCACGCCTCCGGCAATCATGAACTCTGCCTCGCCGGTTTTAATGGCGCGGGCCGCCATACTGACGGCATCCATTCCTGAGCCACAGAGTCTGTTCACTGTGGTGCCTGGCACCTCAATGGGGAGACCGGCAAGCAGTGCCGACATGCGTGCTACGTTGCGGTTGTCTTCTCCTGCCTGATTTGCGCAACCAAAGATGACATCGTCGACTTGGGACCAGTCCATCTCTGGATTGCGTGCCATCAAGGCTCTCAGTGGAACGGCGCCTAGGTCGTCAGCACGTACAGTTGAGAGTGCTCCGCCAAATCGACCAATAGGGGTACGGATGGCATCAAATATATAGGCGTCTTTCATATTCATTTTCTCATCGGGTTATACGGATTCATACTGAACTGATCTGTTTTCAGGCGTAGAAGCGGTTACCGCCTTCAACCTTTCTTCTCAGTAACTGGGATATGCGATAACGGTCCAGCCCATAGGCTTGCAGAAGATTTTCCAGCACTGTCAGGACATGGGGCAGTCCGATCTGGTCGGCCCAGGCAAGTGGACCTTGGGGATAATTAACGCCACTCTTCATGGCAGTATCCGCGCCCGCTATGTCACACACCTGTTGGAAAACGGTGTCAGCGGCTTCGTTTGCAATTGTACAGACCGTGCGCATGACCACCATGCCAGGTATGTCGGCTATCACGGTGACCTTTTTATCCAGCTTCTGGAATAACCCTGTTGCCAGTTGGATGGCTTCCGCCGAGGTGTTGTCACCGGCGGCGAGGGCAATGCGCGTGGTTTTATTAAAGTCGATTGCCAGATCAAACAGTACGGTATTTGGCAGATTATCCTCCGCGGCCCGTCGGGTGGCACTGCGCCCATCGGTCAGGGCGATTCGGGTTTTTCCGGCCTGTATCCAGCCTTCGCCTTCATTGCGGATGATCTCAATGCCGGCTTGTTGCCAGAGTTCGACCAAGGATTCAGCTACGCCCAGGTGGCCAGCGACTTCAATAGTTTTGGGGGGCACTGCGGCAGGTGCGTCATTGATAACTGGTTTTACTGCGCCTTCACGGTAATCATAAAAACCTTGGCCGCTCTTGCGTCCATATAGCCCGCCATCAACCAGTTCCTTCTGAATCAATGAGGGTAAAAAACGTTGATCATAATAGAAGCCCGCATAAACGGTACTGGTAACGGCATAGTTCACATCATGACCAATCAGGTCCATCAACTCGAAGGGCCCCATACGGAAGCCACCGGCTTCTCTAATTAGGGTGTCGAGGGTGGTGACATCAGCTGCCCCCTCTTCTAATAGCCGCATGCCCTCAGCATAGAAGGGGCGGGCTACGCGATTGACAATAAAGCCAGGAGTGGACTTGGCATAAACCGGGTGTTTGCCCCAGCTGGCGGCCGTATCGAATACAGTCTCTGCTGCCGCTGGCTGGGTGGTGATGCCAGAGACCACTTCGACCAGCTTCATTACCGGGGCCGGATTAAAGAAGTGCATACCGACCAGGTTACCGGGTCGTGCCAGTTTGGCCGCTATGGCCGTTACCGAAAGGGATGAGGTGTTGGTCGCAAGGATGGTCTGCTCGGAGCAGATAGATTCAAGCTGTCCAAACAGATTTTGTTTGACCTCAAGGTCTTCTAGGATCGCTTCGATCACGAGGCTGGCACTGGTCAGTTCTTCCAGTTTAGTTGCGGGCGTAATGTTGGCGATCAGAGCGATGCGATCTTCATCGGACATCTTGCCGCGACTAACCAGTTTCTTCAGGCCGGCATCGGTCTGGGCAATGCCACGTTCGATCGCTTCCGGATTCAGGTCAAACAGCAGTGTAGGGTGCCCTGCCGCTGCGGCAATCTGGGCGATACCTGCACCCATGGTGCCGGCGCCTATTACCGCGATAGTCTGGTTTGTGCTCAATGCGGCCATGGATTTTTACTCTCCCTTGAATTCTGGTTTGCGTTTGCCTACGAAGGCAGTCACCCCTTCGCGATAGTCGTGACTACATCCAGCAATGTACTGCAGGTCGCACTCCAGATCGAGTTGTTGGTCCAGGCTGTTACCGCCAGCAGCGTTGATCGCACGCTTGGTCAGGGCCAGCCCTTTTGTGGGCTGGGTGGCCAGATGGGCAGCGAGACTGTTTGCTTCATCCATCAGTTTCTCATCATCCACGGCCTGCCAGATCAGCCCCCACTGTTCTGCCTGTTCGGCAGAAAGTTTGCCACTGAGCATGGCCATACCCATAGCACGTGCGCGACCAGCCAATCTCGGCAGTGTCCAGGTGCCACCTGAGTCAGGAATCAGGCCAATCTTGGAAAAGCCTTGTATAAAGTTGGCTGAACGGGCAGCCAGTACGATGTCACAGGCCAGGGCAATATTGGCACCGGCACCGGCGGCGACACCGTTGACTGCGCAGATAACTGGCTTGTCCAGGGTCATGAGTGTACGTACCAACGGGTTATAGTTCTGTTTGATGGACTGGCTGAGGTCCGGCATCGCCTCGCCGGGAGCCACGGCACGATCATTAAGATCCTGTCCGGCACAAAAACCGCGGCCTGAGCCGGTGAGCAATAGACAGCGAATGCTGCTGTCCTGTTTGACCTGTTTCATTACCAGGCGGATTTCGCTGTGCATCTCAGAGGTAAAACTGTTCAGACTTTCGGGACGGTTCAAGGTCAATGTGGCAACGCCACGCTCCACCTGAAATAGAATGTTGTTGTAGCTCATGATCTTCTCTTTAGTGACCTTTGAATTGTGGAGGGCGTTTTTCCATGAAGGCCTGGATGCCTTCCTGGCGATCGTCGGTGGAGGCCAAGAAAAGAAACGCTTTGCGTTCCAATTCTAATCCCTGACTTAACGGTGTTTCATAGGCTGCAAGTATGGCCTCTTTCGCCACGCGAACAGCAATAGGTGATTTACTGGCAATGGTTTTGGCAAGCGCTGTTGCCCGTTTTAGGGTTAGCTCAGGCTGGGTGACTTCAGCAACCAGTCCGGCGGTCAGTGCCTCACGTGCCTTGATGAACTCACCACTCAGGATCAGTTTCATGGCCAGGGATTTACCCACAGACCGGATCAATCGCTGGGTGCCGCCAGCACCGGGAATAATGCCGAGGTTGATTTCAGGCTGCCCAAACTGCGCGTCTTCACCTGCAATAATGATATCTGCACACATGGCCAGTTCCATGCCGCCACCCAGACAGTAGCCGTTGACCGCAGCAATGACCGGTTTTTGAAAGGACTTGATACTGTTCCAGTGCTGTGGACGTTTATCTTTCCAGATCCCGACCGGATCCAGGTCGGCCATCTCTTTTATATCCGCGCCTGCCGCGAAAACTTTTTCAGATCCCGTGATAACCACCACATGAACCTGATCATCTTGCTCGGCATCACCCAGTGCTTGCGACAGTTCGCCCAGCAGTGTAGTGCGCAGTGCGTTGTGCGCCTCAGGCCGATTCAGTCTGATGAGCTGCACACCATCAACCGGGGCATCTACGAGGATGTCTGAATAAGATGTCATCGCCTCTCCTTACTCTTCGGTCTAAGACATTTTCAGCCCTGGTATTTATGGGGTTTAGGCTGCTAATTCTGATCACACCAATGTTCGGGGTGTGTCTCTCCAATCTGAGATATGTTGTATCACAGGTTGATTGTGAAATACTACAGAAAAAAAATTAAAACACAAAAAATTGTATCGCATTAGATTACCAGCTACTATCAAGTCAGTAGTTTGTGCGTGAATTGATCCGTTACCTGATCATAGCTGCTTTACATATAGCTGGTCGTAGGAACGGGGACTCATTCATGCAGGTTTAAACATCAATTGATCGAATGCAGGCCCTTAGTGGGTTTGAGGAGTTAAAAATGCGTTTAAAGAGTTATGCCTGCGGTGCCTGGGTGGAAGGTGAAGGAAAGGGTGTGGTGCTTAACAGTGCCATAACGGGTAAGCCGGTTGCCGAGATCAGCAGTAAGGGTGTCGATTATGCCGCCATGCTGAAGTACGGGCGAGAGGTTGGTGGGCCCGCTTTGCGCGCACTGACCTTTCATGAGCGTGCGATCAAGCTAAAGGAGCTTGGGCTCTATCTGCAGGAGCGCAAGGAAGAGTTCTATGAACTCTCCAAGGCAACAGGTGCGACCCGTAGCGACTCCTGGATCGACATCGAAGGCGGCACCGGCACGCTGTTTGCCTACTCCAGTAAAGGGCGTCGTGAACTGCCTAATGGACAGGTCTACATTGATGGCAATCCTGAGATCCTTTCACGCAAGGGAACCTTTGTTGGTCAGCATGTCTATCTGCCGCTGGAAGGTGTAGCGATCCACATTAACGCCTTTAACTTCCCCTGTTGGGGCATGTTGGAGAAGTTGGCACCCACCTTCATTGCCGGTGTTCCCTCTATTATCAAGCCCGCCAGTCAGACAGCCTATCTGACCGAATTGATGGTGCAGCGAATTATAGAGTCTGGCATCTTGCCGGAGGGTTCATTGCAATTGATTAGCGGTAGCGTTGGTGATCTGCTGGATCATGTGACCTGTCAGGATGCGGTAACCTTTACTGGATCAGCCTCTACCGGTCTGATGCTGCGCCAGCATCCGGCGATTATCAATAACTCGGTTCGCTTCACCATGGAGGCGGATTCACTTAACTCCTCTATTCTGGGGCTTGATGCCGAACCTGGAACCGAAGAGTTCGATCTTTATATTAAAGAGGTGGTGCGGGAGATGACGGTGAAGTGCGGGCAGAAATGTACCGCTATTCGTCGTGCCATTGTGCCGCGCCATCTGGCACCGGCTGTGATCGATGCGCTGAAGGCAAGACTCGACAGGGTCGTCGTCGGTAATCCCGATGATGAAGGGGTCACCATGGGCGCCCTTGCCAGTAGTGATCAGTGTGCCGAGGTGCGTGATCGGGTAGGTGAGCTCGCTAACTCCTGCGACATCGTCTATGGCGATCCCGCTGCGACTGCCTCAGAGGGCGGCGCCTTTTTGAAACCAATCTTGCTCTATTGTGATCAGCCGCTGACAAGTCCTGAGGTGCATGAAATTGAGGCCTTTGGTCCGGTAAGTACGGTTGTGCCCTATGGCAATGTGGCTGAGGCTGTAAAGATCAGCCGTATGGGACAGGGTAGCTTGGTCAGCTCTGTTTTTACCTATGATGATGCGTTTGCCAAGGCGATGGTAATGGGGTTAGGTGCCTGGCATGGGCGACTCCTTATTTCAAACCGGGATTGTGCAAAAGAGTCCACCGGGCACGGTTCACCCTTGCCCTATTTGATTCATGGTGGCCCGGGGCGTGCTGGTGGCGGTCAGGAGATGGGCGGTATCCGTGGTGTACTACACTATATGCAGTGTGTAGCCCTGCAGGGTTCCCCCTCCACACTATCAGCCGTTACGGATAAGTGGTTACCGGGTGCCCGTAGAATCGAGGACACAGTACACCCCTTCCGAAAGTGCATTGAAGAGCTGCAGATTGGTGAAGGTATTGTGTCGGATACCCGGGTCATCTCGCTTGAGGATATTGAGCACTTTGCTGAGTTCAGTGGTGATAAGTTTTATGCCCATATGGATGAGGAGGCAGCCAAGGCTAATCCCTTCTTTGAGGGTCGGGTCGCGCACGGTTACTTCATTGTCTCTGCTGCGGCCGGTCTGTTTGTAGATCCAGCCCCAGGGCCTGTCTTGGCTAATTATGGCCTGGAAAGCCTACGCTTCCTTACGCCGCTTAATCCTGGAGATTCCATTCAGGTGACTTTTACCTGTAAGCAGAAAGTTCCGAGAGTCAATGAAGAGTACGGTGAAGTACGCTGGGACTGCCAGGTAAAGAACCAGCATGGCGACTTGGTGGCAACCTATGATGTTTTGACCCTTGTGGCCAAAAAATCAGCTGCCTGAAGTCATCCGGCCAGGAATAAGTGTGATTACCCCAACGGTTATGGGAAGAAAGGGCCAGCTAAAGCGATACACATTTAAAATATATTAAAAATATATTGTATCATTTAAAAGAGATTGGTATGGTCTACACATGCGCACGATGTCGCATCGAGATTGTCTACCCACATAGGGCTACTGTGTGGCTACAGAATAGAGTGAGGAGCGAGAACGATGAGTGAGAAAGAATGGTTTGCAGACAAAATGGAGTTTCCACCCGAGACACCACAGCCAAATATCTATCCCCTAAGCTGGGAACGCAAAACCACCAAGATGCAGGAAGTGTGGGAAGCGGCGCAACGCGAAACGTGGGATCCTGAAAAACTGTCATGGGATACCTTTGATCCTGAGCAGTACAGCTGGGAAGAGCGTGAATCCATTGCTTACTGGTGGACCTTGCTGTCAGTCTTTGATGCCTCTGCTCCCCCGGTATTTGCGGAAGCCTTGATCAAGACCTATGAAGATCATGAAGAGGATCCAGTTCGTCGCTGTTTCTTCTCTGTTGTCAGAGATGAGCAGAACCACGAGCAGATGTGTGGTCTCGCAATCACTAAACTGCTGGATCATCCCGATGCACTGACCTATACCCCCAAAACGGAGCTGGGTAAAAAGCTGCAACGTAATGCCAAGTGGCTCTAT
>JAPHUE010000057.1 GCA_026196795.1 Sedimenticola sp. | reverse complement strand
TTCTCCTCCATCAACAGATCTTCATCTGCCACATCGCCATGAAGTACGATGGTCTTGGGGAGGTCTTCAGACACCTTTTGTGCACGATCGCGGTCACGCTCAATCAGTTTCACCTGATAGTCCCGTTCCAGAGCGTGGGCCAGACGCATGCCGATATTACCGCCGCCGGCAAAGATCAGACGTTTAAACGGTTTATCCAGTCGTCTCAACTCGCTCATCACCGCCCGGATATTCTCTTTGGCCGCAATGAAGAACACCTCATCATCGGCTTCGATGATGGTATCGCCCTCGGGTTGAATGGCCCGACCCTGGCGATACACAGCCGCAACTCGTGCCTCAATATTCGGCATGTGTTCATACAGCGTCCGCAGTTCATTCCCCACCAGTGGCCCACCATAGTAGGCTCTGACCGCTACCAGCCGCACCCGGCCACCGGCAAAATCCAGCACCTGCAAAGCCCCGGGGTTTTCTATCAGGCGCATAATGTAGTCAGTCACCAACTGCTCAGGACTGATCAAAACATCAACCGGCATCGCTTCGGGCGAGAACAGCTGAGGGTACTTGGTGAAACCGAGCGCCCGAACGCGGGCAATCTTGGTGGGTGTGCGGAACAGGCTGTAGGCGACCTGACAGGCGACCATGTTGGTCTCATCACTGTTGGTGACTGCCAGAATCATATCGGCGTCTTCGGCCCCGGCCCGCATCAAGACTTCCGGGTGAGCCGCATGACCCTGTACCGTGCCGAGATCCAGACGATCCTGAAGATCCCGCAGAAGCTCGGCATCCTGATCAACCACAGTGATATCGTTCGCTTCCGAGGCCAGATTATTGGCGACTGATGTCCCGACCTGCCCAGCACCTAAGATGATGATTTTCATTTTTTATGTTCTGTCACTATCCGGGTTGATTCGATCTTAATACCGCAAACAGAAAATCCTGTCTGGCACAAAGCGGCGAACTTACTACCGTTTGTCCTTCACATCAATGCCCAGTGATTTCAATTTTCGATAGAGATGGGTCCGCTCCATCCCTGATTCAGCCGCAATCTGGCTTACATTACCGGCATGCTTCTCCAGCTGATACTCCAGATAGGCCTTCTCAAACGCCTCCCGGGCCTGCCGTAACGGCTGATCAAACGAGACCGGAAACCGAGCACCACTCTCCAAGGCCAAGCCCACGCTCCCCAGCGCCGCTTCCACCTCATCCTGCGTGATATCATCACCTGCACCCAGTATCAGCAGGCGTTGCACCAGGTTTTTAAGCTCCCGGACATTGCCATGCCAGCTGTGGTTCCGCAGAAAATTCTGGGCCCGCACATCAAATCGCCGATAGGGCAATTTCTCATGCGCGGCATAACTGTCGACATAATAACTGAGCAATTCCGGGACATCCTCTCGATGATCCCGCAGCGGAGGTATATGCAAAGGAACCACGTTGAGATGATAGAACAGATCTTCGCGAAAATTTCCGGCCTGCACTTCATCTTCCAGATTACGCTGAGTAGCGGCGATAATCCGCACATCAATATGGACCGGCTCAGAACCCCCAACCCTTAGAAACGAGCCTCCATCCAGGGCGCCCAGCAGCTGGGATTGTGCCTCGATAGTCATATCCGCCACTTCATCGAGAAACAGTGTGCCACCGCGAGCCTGCTCCAGCGCCCCGTAGTGAATCTTGCCCCCCTCTTCACTGCCAAACAGCTCCCGGGCTGAATTACCTCTGGCAATTGAGGAGACACCCACATCTACAAAGGGACGGTCACGCCGCACACTCTGGGAGTGCAGATAACGAGCGAACGTCTCCCGCCCAGTACCCGGTTCCCCAGTTATCAGTACCCAGGAGTCATGCTGTGCTATCCGTTTTACCTGCTCACGAAGGCGCTGGATGACGGCACTCTTACCCGTCGGCTCCACCACATGCTGGGTCTGCCGCCGCAGGCCAATATTCTCCTGCTGAAGTTTGTCTACTTCCAGCGCCCGTTCAACGGTGAGCAACAGCTTGGCCAGCGAGAGTGGTTTTTCCAGAAAATCATAGGCTCCAAGACGGGTCGCCTCGACGGCGGTTTCCACCGTACCGTGACCAGACATCATAATCACAGGACAAGGAAGACCCGCGCCCTCAGACCACTCCTTGAGGAGAGAGATACCATCCACGTCGGGCATCCATATGTCCAACAGCACCAGATCAGGTCTTCTGTCACGCAGGGCTTTACGGGCTGTGCTGCCATCCTCCGCCATGGAGACATCGTACTCTTCGTCTTCCAGGATCTCTTTGACCAGCGTACGGATATCCGGCTCATCATCCACTACCAGGATATACGGGGCACTCATTCGGTATTACTCCTTGAAATCGGATCAGGCAATTGAACACAATCACCCTGTGATTGTTCATTACTGATGATAGGTAATCGCAAAATCAGGTGGGCTCCCCCCTGCGCTTGATTCTCTGCCCAGATATTGCCGCCATGCTCCTCGGCTATTTTCTTTACCACCGCCAAACCCAAACCCGTGCCCTTGGCTTTGGTAGTCACATAGGGTTCAAAAAGATGGGAGAGTATCTCGGTATCAAATCCGGGGCCATTATCAGTCACATTCAACTCAACAAACCGACAGTCATTTTCCACTTTAACACCCGTAGAGACGCTTATTTTAGGGTTATTCTCCACGCTAACCGCTTCTTGTGCATTTTTTATGAGGTTATGCACCACTTGACGCAACCTGACAGGATCAGCTTCCACCCGCGTCTCTCCCGCATTCAGGCGCACTTCCAATCCCCCCACAAGCCCTGCGCTACGGTAGAGATCGAGCACCTCTTGTACCAGATCATCCAGATGTACTGGCTGGGGATTGATTTGCGAGGGCCGGGCGTAATCAGAGAAGGCATTGACCATCTCCTTCATCGCTTCTACTTGCGATACGATGGTGTGGGTGGCACGATCCAGCACATCCGCATCCTTCCCCTCCATCTTGTTTAAATATTTATGGCGCAGGCGTTCCGCCGATAACTTTATCGGCGTTAATGGATTTTTGATTTCATGGGCCAACCGGCGCGCCACCTCACCCCAAGCGGCATCACGCTGCGCCTTCAACAGGTTGGTAATATCGTCAAACACCAGACCATAACCCATCGATTCATCATCCGGCTGTGCCAGCGGCGTACCGCGACATAACAACACCTGCCGCCCTTCACCCCCAATAAGGTTAATCTGGCCGCGCCAGTCACGATGCTCCTGCTCTACCGCTTCCCGCACCACCTCGATAAATTGCCTGAGTCTGGGTGAAATGAGTGCCAGATCATCGACATTCTGACCCAGCAACAGTGCGACATCGACCTTGAGAATATCTCCAGCCGCTTGATTGGCCGTTTGCAGACGGCCTTCGGCATCCAAAGAAATCACACCGGAAGAGAGACGGCCCAGCACCGTCTCCAGGTAGGTTCGCTGCGCTTCTACCTGACGTTGTGTACGCGCTGTTTCATCACGGGATCGGGCAATACGCCGAGACATGGAGTTAAACGATTCCACCAGAAAGCCTAACTCATCCCGCGACTTGGGTACCGGTAACTGCATACCGTAGTTTCCTTCTGCCACCGCCCGGGTTCCTTCTGCAATACCCGCAACAGGTTTGACCAACCGGCGCGCGGTAAAAAAGGCGGCCCAGATTGCGGCCAGCAGACTAAACAGGAGCACCATCGCCAGCGACAGCGTGAAGGTGTTTTTCAGACTTTTACGCAAGAACGCCAGCTCTTTGTAACGACTATAGCTCCCCTCTACCTTGCTGGTGAGGTCCGCAATAGAGCGTGACACCGGATAACGAGCCAGCAGTAACCGATTATGGATACGATCGGCCACCACCACCCGCACCTCCAACTGCCCTTCCGCATTTGGAGTGGGCTCAAGCCCGACAAAGTCTTCACCCGAGCGAATCTGCTGTAAAATCGCCCCATCCGGTTTACTGGTTATCAGGATACTGGGGTCCGCATTGACACTGGTGATCACCTTGCCCCCGGCATCAAGCAATACCAGCTCGGTCGCCCCAAACTGTTCGCGCAGCTCTTCGAGACTGAGACTCAAACCCGCCACAGAGGACCCGGATAACTCATCCAGTAACAGCTGGGTGATTTTCACCCGCTCCAGCTTATGCAGATCAAGCGAGGCCTGGCCCAGACTCAGGGCATCACCCATCGACTGATCGATATGCACATCGAACCAACTATCAATGCCTTGCAGCAGGAATTGCTGTGAGTAGTAGTAGACAACGGCCACCGGGGCCAGGGAGATCGCCACAAACACCACCACCAGCCTGAGAGCCAGCCGGGAACCCGCGGCCTGGCGTCGATAGCGTCCAACCAGCTGGACGATATTGACCCCGACCACGATCACCATGGCAAACAAACCCAGGACACTGGTGACCAGCAGCGGAATAAACAGGCGACTCAGCTCTTCGGTATTCTGCAGCGCTCCACTCATCAGGTGCAACGAGACCAACACCACTAACAGCAGCGCTGTTACCGGGAGAGCGCCACTGGTTAGTCGTTTTAGAATTGCAGGCGCCATACGCTCCACTCACTGGAAAGGTTCCACGCTGAACTGAGATAGGCCATCGGTCTTAGTGGTAGTGGTAAAGCCTCTATATCTAGCTGGGTACGGGCCGAAAGACGATAACGCTCCCCCTTATCCAGACGATCGGCCTGAATAAGCTGAACATCCCGCAATCGTCCCAGTGCAGTCAAAGCTGCCTGGCGCGTCGCGTAGTGTTGTTGATTTCCACTCAGGATATCCGTTACCTGATAGAGACCATGTAACGCCTGATACAGGATCTGAAACCGCAAACGGGCATCCACCAGATCAGACTCCCATATCCAGGCGCCCTCTCTTCGTAATTGAAGGTGAACTTCCAAAGTGAGTGGGACACCACTCTCCAGCGCCTCAAGTGCATCGCTGGAGAACTGATAATCGATAGACGCCTCCATCAGATAGACGCCTTCGACCTCACGGGCCTTCAGGCCCTCTATTACAAAGGCTTCGGCCTGCGCTGAGCGGAGAGGAAAACCGGCAGACAATAGCAGCAGGACCAGGACAATCCAGGTGTTACGGAATCTGCTCGTTTGCCCGCAATTCTGCATCAGCCGTTATCGCTTCTGCAGGCAGGCATAATAAAAACCATCCATGCTCTCCTCGCCCGGTAACGTCTGGCGACCTATAGAGCGCGCATGCCCCCAATCGGCCTCAATCACCTTCTCATTAGCATCAGTCTGGTCCCGCAGAAACGTTTCCAGTTGCCGCTCATTCTCATCCGAAAACAGTGAACAAGTGGCATACAGCAGCAGGCCGCCTGGCTTTAACAGGGGCCAGACCGCTTGCAAGATGCCAGCCTGGGTTTTTACCAGTTTGGAAATATCCTCAGGTCGACGTAACAATTTAATATCTGGATGACGCCGTATCACCCCACTTGCAGAACAAGGCACATCCAGCAAAATGCGGTCATAGCGCTTTGCGGCCCATTCACCCTGTGGATTGGCGGCATCTCCCTGCACCACATCGGCCTGTTGACCAAGACGATCAAGATTCTGCCGCACACGTGTCAGTCGCTGCTCATCAAGATCCATGGCGGTCAGATGAATGTCGGGAGTAAGCTCCAGAATATGCCCACTCTTGCCGCCCGGTGCTGCACAGGCATCCAACACAGCCATACCGGGCTCACAGGCCAGCAAGGGTGCCGCTAACTGGGCTCCCGCATCCTGTACAGAAACCGCCCCGGAAGCAAAGCCAGGCAACTGATCCACATCCACCGGCTGTTCCAGCTCAATAGCAGAAGGGACAGCGGCTACGGCCCTCGCCTGGACAGCCGATTCAGTCAGTTGATCCAGATACGCCTCCCGACTCTGGACAGACAGATTGACCCGCAGAGTCATGGGTGGATGCCGGTTGGTCGCCTGGAGTATCGATTCCCACTGGTCTGGCCAGTCACCGCGAATACGCTTCAGTAACCAGTCCGCTATGGCATAACGCCCCTGAAGCGTTTGGTCTGCCTCCGCTAACAGCTGCTCCTGCTCCCGCTGAAAACGCCTCAACAGGGCATTAATCAGACCTACAGCCCAGCGTTTGTCGAGCAGCCTGGCGGCCTCCACCGTCTCAGCAACCGCCGCATGAGGGGCAACGCGCATATAGGCCAACTGATAGATACCCAGGAGGATAAGCGCCTGCACCTCACCCTCTTTTGGCTTGATCGGCTTGCTCATAAGCTGCCTGGCGATCAGCTCTAATCGCGGACGCCAGCGTGCCACACCAAAACAGAACTCTTTAACCAACCCCCGATCACGGGGCGCCACATCATCCAGCCCCTGATCCAGCAGGTCAGATATGGATCGGCCATTCGCCAGCTGGCGGAGTAATTTGGCCGCCACCACTCTTGGGTTACTTTTGGTCGTCGCTTTCATTCCCATGAGGACCTGCCCGGAAAGTTACCCAAGAACCACTCCTTCAGGGTTATGTGCATTAAGAAAATCCGCCGCACTCATGGCCCGTTTTCCCGGCAGCTGTAGTGATTTAATACGTAAAAGCCCTTCCCCGGTCACCACATCGATACCCTCGCGGCCACAGGCGACAATAGTACCTATGGCGGCGTTAGAGCCTCCCTGTACCGGCTCACTCGCCCAGATCCGAAGAACCTGTCCGTTCATCAGGGTCTGCGCTACAGGCCAGGGATTAAAGGCACGTACCTGACGATCAATAGCCAGCGCACTCCCCTGCCAGTCAATCAGCGATTCAGCCTTCTGCAACTTGCTGGCATAGTTGGCCAGCGCATCATCTTGCGTCTCTGCCTTGAGCGAGCCATCAATAATCCCCGGAAGAGCCGCCATAAGAGCCCCTGCCCCCATCTCCGAGAGCCTGTCATGCAACTCTCCACCCGTCTCTTTTTCACCAATCTCGACTTCCTGTTTCAACAGCATAGGGCCGGTATCCAGTCCCGCCTCCATCTCCATAATGGTGATCCCAGTCAGCTGGTCGCCAGCCAGAACCGCCCGTTGAATCGGTGCTGCACCACGCCAGCGCGGCAACAGTGAGGCATGGATGTTGATACAGCCCAGCCGTGGCGCATCCAGAATACGTTGCGGCAATATCAGGCCGTAGGCCACTACCACCATTAAATCCGCCCCCAACGACTCAAGCGTGGACAGATCGTCCTCTTGGCGAAAATTAGTGGGCTGATAAACAGGAATTTGATGCTCGGCCGCCAACTGCTTAACCGGGCTGGAGGTAAGTTTGCGGCCCCGGCCAGCTGGGCGGTCAGGCTGTGTATAGACGGCGACCACCTGGTGAGGCGAGGCAATAAGTTCTCGAAGCGGGGGGACAGAAAAATCCGGTGTTCCAGCAAAAATTATCTTCAGCGTTTCACTCATTATTATTCTCTCTACCTCATCATCACAAATGATGCGGCAATACAGTTTCCTGGCAAGCCTGCGGCGCTACTGATTAAAGCGCCTGTCCGGCCGGCTCTTGTTGTGTTTGGCGTCCCTCTTTCTCCAGCTTCTTGCGAATACGCTGACGCTTCAGATTCGAAAGATTATCGATAAACAGCTTACCGTCCAGATGATCCAGTTCATGCTGAATACAGACCGCCAACAGATCATCGGCTTCAAACTCGATGGTCTCACCCTCAAGATTCTGCGCTCTCACCCTGATATCCGTGGCCCGAATAACCGGCTCATAGACACCCGGAACAGAGAGGCAACCCTCTTCCATCTTATGCTCACCGTGTTTTTCAAGAATTTCCGGATTCACCAGACAAAGTGGATCATCATGCTCTTCTGAGACGTCTATCACCACCAAACGGCGTAAATCGTTCACTTGGGTCGATGCCAGGCCGATACCTGGCGCCTGATACATGGTTTCCAGCATGTCGGCTGCAAATTTGCGTAAATCATCGTCAAAAGATTTCACAACCTGTGCTTTATTACGCAATCTGGGGTCAGGAAAATGAAGTATGTTCAGAAT
>JAPHUE010000209.1 GCA_026196795.1 Sedimenticola sp. | reverse complement strand
CCACCGGCCTCCTGCATGCCGTCCAGTGCAGCAGCAACCTGCTCCACATAGCGCCGCAGAATGGGAGAGAGGTAGGCATCAACGACCGTGGTATCCCCCCGGCTGACCAGCTTCATCAAAGGGCTCACTTCCGAGCTGACTGATATCTGAGAAAAGCCAATCTCTTTTGCAATTTGTGCCACCTGCAGTTCATGAGCGGGATAGCGATAGCTATGCATAAAGAGAATCGCCAGGGTTCGCACACCCTGATCATAGGCCTGCTGTAATCCTATGCGTACTTCAGCCTCATCCACGCCTTTGATGAGTTCACCCTGTGCATCCACCCGCTCATCAACTTCAAGCACCTGGCTATAGAGCATCTCTGGCAGCTCTATATCCAGTGCAAACAGATCCGGCCGCGTCTGATAGCCAATTCTTAACGCGTCATGAAAGCCCTTGGTCACCACTAAAAGCGTTGGCTCACCTTGCCGCTCCAGCAAGGCATTTGTTGCCACTGTGGTACCCATCTTCACCGCATCAATCGTCGCTGCAGGCAGTGGCTGATCTTTTGCCACACCCAGCAGGTCACGTATGCCCTGAATGGCCGCATCCCGGTATTGCGCTGGGTTTTCTGACAGCAACTTGTGGGTCACCAACTCACCATCGGGTCTGCGCGCCACTACATCGGTAAAGGTACCGCCCCGATCAATCCAGAACTGCCATTTACTATCAGCAGAGTGATTCACATTTTCTGAAACATCGCTCATAAATCTTTTTTCCTGAGACAGCGTATTAACCCCGGGTCATCAATGCAGGCAACCAGGTGGCAATCATTGGGAAGGCAGTAACGAGTATTACCGCGACCAGCAGCAGTAGAAAAAACGGTAACGAATAGCGGGCAATTCGCAGGATGTTTTTACCCGTTAATCCCTGCAACACGAACAGGTTAAAACCGACCGGCGGTGTGATCTGGGACATCTCCACCACCAGTACCAGATAGATTCCAAACCAGAGCAGATCAATACCGGCCTGCTCCACCATCGGCAACACGACCGAGGTGGTCAGCACCACCACAGAGATGCCATCCAGGAAACAGCCAAGTAAGACAAAAAACAGGGTCAGGACAACAATTAAACCCAACGGAGAAAGACCCAGCGTCGCGATATATTCAGCCAACGCCCGGGGAATGCCCGTAAAGCCCATTGCAATGGTCAAAAACGCTGCACCCGCCAGAATGAACGCAATCATGCAGCTGGTACGGGTCGCCCCCATGAGGCTCTCCATAAAGGTCTTACGGGTCAGTGTTCCGGTTAACCAGGAGAGAACCAGAGCACCAAAAACGCCAAACACGGCCGCCTCTGTCGCCGTGGCCAATCCACCATAGATTGATCCCAAGACAAACAGGATCAGGCCAATCACCGGGAACAGACTCATTGAGGCCCGGAACTTCTGACCCAGCGGCATATCCGGCTCAGCGGGCGGCATCCGCTTGTGGTTTAACAGCGCCCAGATCATGGTATAGCCCATGAACAACAGGATCAGCATCAGCCCCGGCAATGCCCCCGCAACAAACAGTCGGGCAATTGAGACTTCAGCCGAGACGCCGTAGACAATCAGGATAATAGAGGGTGGAATCAGCAGACCCAGGGTCCCCGAGCCGGCCAGTGTTCCCAGCGACATACGCTCGTCATAGCCACGCTTTTCCAGTTCGGGAGCCGTCATACGGCCTATCGTTGCGGCGGTCGCAGCCGATGAGCCAGAGACGGCGGCAAAGATGCCACAGCCCAGAATATTGACATGCAGCAACCGGCCCGGCAGATGATTCAGCCAGGGCGCCAGGCCACTGAACAGATCCTCCGACAACCGGGTACGGAACAGGATCTCCCCCATCCAGATGAATAGCGGCAGCGCAGCAAGCGTCCAACTGGAAGAGGCACCCCAGGTGGTGGTGGCCATAATCAAGCCGATATTGCTCGTGTCATTCAGCAACAGCCCGGCAAAGGCGACCAGAAACAGGGTGATAGCCACCCAGAGTCCACTGGCCAGCAGACCAAACAGCAGCAGGGTGAGAATCAGGGTAAGCAGCAGAGGATCCATCTCATTCACCCTCACTCTGTACCAGTGCATCATCATGCTGCATATACAGCGGTTTCCGGCCACGCAGAAGCAGGATCAGTTCATCCAGTAGTGCTATCGAAAGAATAATCAGACCCAGCGCCATTGGCACCTGGGGTATCCACAGGGGTACAGGAATATAGCCCTGACTCAGCTCTTCAAACTGATAGGATTCAATCACCAGTAACAGGACAGACCAAGCCGCATAGCTGACCAGTGTTAACGCCAGCAGCAGGACAAATCCTTCGATCAAAAATCTAATACGCCCCTGCAGATGAGAGATCACCAGGTTAACCCTGATATGGCCACCACTTCGCAGCGTGTAGGCCAAGGCCAGAAAGCTTGCAGCAGCCAACAGGAAGCCGGAAAAATCTTCCGTCGAGGGAATGACCACGCCAAACCAGCGTCCGACAATCTGCGCCAGTATCAACAAGGCCATAGTGGTCAGACAGAGTCCGGCGATAACGCCAGCCGTCAGATAGAGTCTATCCAGTAGTATGCGCATGGCTAGAGTGGGGGACAGGTGACTTGCTCACCCATCCCCCTATCAACTACTTCATTGCCTTGAGAATTTCAGCACCGGTTGTCCCGGCCTCCTTGGCCCACTCATCACCCATGATGCTCCCTATCTGTTTCAACTCCGCCTTGAATTGATCGGTAGGAGAGGTGACCTGCATCCCCTTCTCTTTCAATGTTGCGGTCTTAGCTGCGGTTTCTGTTACTGCCATCTCCCAACCGCGCATCTCTGCCTTGGCGGCAGCATCCATCACTGCGGTTTGGACTTCGGCAGGCAACCGTTTGAATGCCCGTGCGTTGACAAACACCATATTCTTTGGAATCCAGGCCTGGGTATCCGTGTAGTGGCCAACAAAATCCCATGCCTGACTACTGACCCCGGTAGAGGGTGATGTCACCATGGCATCAATGATTCCTGTACTAAAGGCTTGCGGTATCTCTGGTGTCTGAACGGTTGTGGGTGCACCTTTAAGCAGAACGGCCAGACGGGAGGTAGTGGGACTATAAGCACGCATCTTTACGCCCTCGAAATCCTTTACCGAGGCAACCGCCTTCTTGGTATAAAAACCCTGGGGCGGCCAGGGCACAGCATAGAGCAGCTTCAGGCCATCTTTAGCCAGACTCTTTTCCACATAGGGTCGGCTCGCATCCCACAGCTGCTTGGCACTTTCAAAATCGCTCGCCAGAAAAGGAATATTATCGACCTTGAATACGGGATCCTGGTTACCCAGTAACCCCATAAACAGTTCGCCAATACTGACCTGACCACTTCTTACCGCTCGGTGAATTTCGGGGTGCTTGAACAGTGAGGCACCGGAATGCACGGTTATATCCAGCTCACCGCTGGTGGCGCTTTTCACATCGGCTGCAAACTGACGAACATTCTTTGTGTGATGCACACCATCACCATAGGGCGTAGGCATATCCCACTGGGTAGCGGCCGTGGCTACACCACTAAAAAGCGCAGTGCAGAGTGCGGGTATGAGCAATCGATCTAACAGGATCTTCTTCACGGGCAACTCCTCCTATCTGGACATTATAATTTCGTTTTATGTGCGATTTATAGATAAATCGTACAGGTAAACATAGAGGAGGGATCTGGCACTGTCAAGAAATGGTCTCTTTTAGCGCTTTAGAAACAAGTAGTTACGGATATTCTAATGAAGAAAGGGACAGACCCTCGTTATAAACTGAAAAGGTATTAACGCTCAGATAACAAGAGCTTAACCGCCAACCCGGCAAATACCACACCGCTCAGCCGATTGAGTATCATCGCACCCTTACCCTTCCGCAGAAAACGTCCAATACGGCCAGCCGCCAGGCTGATCAGACCAAACACCAGAAAGGCACTGAGCATAAACAGCAGGCCCAGGATAGCGATCTGCAGAGTAACGCTACCCAACTGCGGATTAACAAACTGCGGCAGGAAGGCGAGAAAGAACAGTGATACCTTGGGATTCATGATGTTCATAACGACACCACGCAGATAGAGCCGCTTATAGCTCTCACTGCTGGAAGAAGAGGTCATCTCTTCCGCTGGCGCACGGAACACCTTCCATGCCAGCCAAGCCAAGTAGAGCGCACCCCCCAGCTTGAGCAGTGAGAATGCCAGCTCAGACTCCTGAATAAATACCGCCACACCCAAAGCTACAGCGGCAGTATGCACCACCAATCCACTGCAGAGTCCCAAAGTGGTAGCCACACCAGCCAGTGGACCGCGCGCAATGGATACCGTCAGTACAAAGACGTTATCCGGCCCGGGCGACAGCGCCAGTAGAATGGCCGATGATATGAACAGCAGCATCGTGGTAATTTCAAACATAGTATTTCCTTGGTTGAGATCAGATCATACCGCTATCATCATCGGCTATACAGCCACTAGAGTCTGATACCAATCATCAGATCCATTACGTTAGTTCCAGTCGGACCGGTATTGATCAGGTCACCACTGGCTTCCAGGAAAGTGCCACTATCGGCCCGGGTCAGGCACGCTTCATAATCGAGACGAGAAGCCCGAGCTCCACGACTGATGGTTGCGCCATCCACCACGGCCCCCGCATCATCACCAGGACCATCACCACCATCGGTACCAGCAGCAAGAAAACAGACATTCCGATTACCCGCAATACAGCCTGCCACGGTGAGCGCCAGATGTTGATTTCTCCCTCCCCTGCCGGGGTTGTCTGGTAGTTTTACGGTCGGCTCGCCGCCCCAAATGTAAAGCCCGGGCCAGGCATCGACCAGTTCATAGGCCAATCGTCGACCCACCACCTCTACTTCACCGCCCAAATGGGCATGCAGAACTGTCACCGTATACCCCAACTCCCGCGCCTTCTCAGCCGCTGCCTCACGCGCCAGTCGAAGAGAAGCAACAATCTCTACATCTATATTTTGGGTCGATTGTTCTACATCATTACCCAACGCTGAAGGCAATAGATCATTTAGCCAGGATGGCAATGACAAGTCATCCAGCGTTCCTATTGGATCACGCTCTGGCACAAGCAATCCCGAACCTATCACGCCTGGATCATCCCCCGGGACATCGGAGATCAACAGGACTTTGGCCGGACGCCCATCAACCACAGTGATTAAACCACCACCCTTTATCTGTGAGATTGATTTGCGCACTCGATTCATCGATGTAATGGGGAGCCCACTCCCCAGCAACCACTGATTGATCTGTTGCAGCTGCTCAAGCCCGTAACCTTCCCTTAACTTTTCCACCAGACCTGAAGCACCACCCGAAATCAAGAACAGTAACTGGCGATCCTTGGGCAGCGACTGAATGAAGTCGACCAGCGCCTCTCCTGCCACAAGACTGGATGCATCGGGCACCGGGTGACCGCCCTCAATGCCGTTTAATCCGTGTAATTTCAACTGGCCGTGATCAAGATGCCCCGGCTTGCTGATCACCAGGCCGTCGACTATCTGCTTACCAAGCCCATCAACAGCGCCCATCGCCATGGCCTGTGCCGCCTTGCCCACTGCAATCAGCGATACCTCACCGGCTATATCAGTCAGTGACGAATTGACACACGCCCGACCATCAACACGCGCTATTCCGGCCTGAAAAACCTTTAGCAAATCGGCTCGGGCAGCTGTGATATCTGGCATTACAATGACTCCGGTTATGAATTGACTCTATGTGAGTATAAATAAAGGCCCATTCTATCCCCCTGTATCAGATATGATAAGCTGAAGCTCACGCTGGCTTGGGTACCGCTTGGGGAAACGCTATTGGAAAGCATACAGATACGACGTCATTTCAGCCGCAACATCCTGTTACGCATGCTGGTACTTGGCGCTGCGGCGGCAGGCTTACTTTATTGGAAACTGGATTTCATTAATGAAATCTACTTCCGTGATCAGATAACGCCCACCGGCCTGATTATTAACGGCACCATACTCGTCTTGTTTGTTCTGGGCTTGCTGAGAATAATTGGTATCCTGCTCAGCTACAGCCTGGAAGAGCGCGCAATGATACAGTTCATGCGCAATCTGCGGGACAAGGTTGATCCGATCTATGAGATATCTGAAAACCGCATGATCGCACGGCGCTACCGTACGCTTGAAGCGTTAAGTAATGCCAATACACCGATCAATCACAATGCCCTGGCCACTACATTGGTGGCATCAGAAAGTACCCGTAACAGTCTACCCAAATTTATTAATAACACCCTCATCCTGACGGGCGTGTTTGGCACTATTGTATCACTCTCAATTGCGTTGATCGGTGCATCCGACTTACTGGCATCAGCGGTTAATGTGGATGGTATGGGCTTGGTAATCCATGGCATGTCTACCGCACTCTCTACCACTATCACCGCCATTGTCAGCTATATCTATTTTGGTTACTTCTATATGAAGCTAACCGATGTGCAAACCAACCTAATCAGTGGCATAGAGCAGATCACGGCAACCCACCTGATGCCTCGATTCCAGATCCAGACAGAGAGTGTGTTGTTCGAATTCAGCGGCCTGATTCGCTCACTTCAGAGCCTGATAAGTAAAATGGAAGCATCTCAATCTTCCTTCCAGAATCTGGCTAATGAGATGCAAAGCTCTCAGACCAATATCGAGTCACTTGAGCAGTGTATAAGCAATGCGGTCAATCAGGTCTATGACCACCGCATACAACCGATCGCCCAGGAGATGGAAGACATTAAAAAGCTCCTGCGTGATGGCTTCAGACTACACGAAGACCAATGAACCAGGATGGCAGCTTTGTTGACCTGCGGTTAAACCGTCAGGACGGCCAGAACCAGGAGAGCTTCTGGCCATCGTTCACCGATATCATGACGGTTATTGTGATGATCTTCGTCATGGCGATGGTGGTCCTGCTGCTACGAAATATAGAACTGGTTAATCAACTACGCTCCACCATGGAAGCAGAACGAACTGCCATGGAGCTGGCAAAGGTCACTGGCGAAGAGAAAGAGAGTCTGGCGCTTAAACTGTTCTCTGCAGAGAATGACATCACCCTGCTGCGTATGCAGTTGATGCAGATGGAAGAGCAGGGAGTGAAACAGGCCGGAACCATCGACTCTCAGCACCGGAACATCGCCCTGCTCCAATCGGAAAAAGAGGCCCTGCAGCTGCTGCGGGATCAGCTAAATGCTGAAAACTACACGCTTACTCAACGCCTGCTAAGAAGCCAGGCCGATCTACAAAAACAGCAGCAGTTGATGAGTGAACTGCAACAGACACTCCTCTCCACACAGCACCAGCTCAGTCAGTTCCAGAAGGACGTCGATACAACCCGCTCTGATCTTGAAAGCCTGCAAAATGAACACCTGACGGTCCAAGAGCAGTTAGCCAATCTCCAGCAGCGGTACACCAACCAGGCTGGAGACTTGCTCACTGCCCGGGTAGCAGAGCGAGATAGTGGCAGACGACTCGTCACACTGCAGACTGACTTCAATAAGCTAAAACTAAAATATGACAAGCTTATTCGTCCTGCCCGTACACCAGCAGGACGCTACTTGGTTGAAGTGCGTTACACCAAGCCTGGGAAACAGCTCATCATTGAGTATCAGACCCAGGAGAAAGATGGCTATGATAAAATTCCTCAGGAAAAGCTTGAGGCACTTCTGACTAATCTCAAAGAGAATCAGAAGGCAGGACTCTACATCAAAGTCATCTTCCCTGAAAATAGTGGCCTAACCTTTACAGAGGCCTGGAGTCTCACCTCTCAACTCCATGCGAAGTACGATTATTACTTCCAGGAAGGGGGCTCTGAGCTGGTACCGGTTTCACCAGGAGTCCAATCAGAATAACAAGTGGCATACCCTTAAACAACTAACGACTAAAAACAGATACCTGACACAAAAAGTGCATCTTTCTGGCTAATTGTTTAGCGCACAGATGCACTGTGCCGTTTTGTTGTTATACTTTAGTTTAGATACCTAAAAAAAATACAACTCGGTCTAACTATGCCAACACCTGTCATTATTTGTGACGACTCCAGTTTTGCCCGAAAACAAGTGATGCGGGCGCTTCCGACTGGATGGGACGTAGACATTACCTTTTGCGAGAACGGCCAGGAAGCCGTCGAAGCAATTGAAGCAGGCAAGGGAGACATTCTCCTGCTTGATCTGACGATGCCTATATTGGATGGCTTTGGCGTCCTGGAGTATATCCGTAAAAAGGATCTCCCCACCCTACCCATCGTAATCTCAGGCGATATTCAGCCCGACAGCCATAAACGTGTTATGTCGCTTGGGGCCGTTGCCTTTATTAAAAAACCCGTAGATGCCATTGAACTTACCAAGGTACTCGATGATTTTGGCGTATTGGGCATACTGACTGACCAAGCTGTTGAAGAGAGCCCTCAGGTCTCTTTCAACGAGTGGTGCCAGGAGATCACTAATGTCGCTATGGGCCGTGCTGCGGATCTATTAGTAAAAGTCATTAATGAAAAAGTAGAGCTCTCCATCCCCCACGTCAGCCTTATGGAACAGGGCGAACTGGAGATGGCGATGAATGCTGCAGCGCAAGGAGATACGTTTTCCTGTATCACGCAGGGCTTCATTGGTGGCGGCATTGCCGGTGAGAACCTACTGATATTTCATGACACTGACATCAAACATGTCGCCAAACTGCTCAACTTCGATAGCAGCCAGCTGGAAGAGTCCACTGAGATTGAGCTCTATATGGATATCGCCAATGTCTTGGTCGGGGCATTTCTAAAGGGTTTTGCCGAGCAACTGGATGTCTCCTTCAGCCAGGGACACCCGCGCATTTCCATACATAGCGAAAACAGTGATGCCATTCTAAAAAAGAGCAATATCCCTGATAAGGTTTTAACCATTGAGATTAATTACGTGATTGGCGATAACCAGGTCAGCTGTAACCAGCTGGTTCTCATCACACCGGAATCGATCGGCTCGATGAAAATGCGCTCGGGTGAGGAGATTTTTGAATTATGAATCAGCTCAGCGATGATATTTCTGAAATGCACATGTTGCTGGGCATCATCCACAATGTCGATGTAGGGCTTGTGGTATTGGATCGGGATTACCGGATAAAGATCTGGAATCACTTCATGTGGAATCATAGTGGAATCAACCCTTCGGTACTAGTTGAAAAGAATCTATTTGAGGCCTTTCCGGATTTGCCCGAACAGTGGCTACAGAAAAAGCTGGATACCGTTTTCTTGTTGAATAACCGCGCCTTCTCTTCATGGCAGCAGCGACCCCACATCATAAAGTTCAATAGTTATAATCCGATCACTGGCCGCTCAGGCACCATGTTTCAGAACATGACCATCTTCCCTCTCGTTGGCGTATCTGGACAGGTCGAACACGTTTGTTTGATGCTCTATGACACAACAGATGCCGCACTTGACGAGCAGGCATTACAAACAGCAAACACGGAGCTTGATCGAATAGGACGGATAGATGGTCTCACCGGGCTTTTAAACCGCAGAGCCTGGGAGAACGCCATGCTGGCCGAGTTCAAGCGCTATCCCAGAAGTGAACAGAAATCAGCCCTAGTGATGTTTGATATTGATCACTTCAAGAGGGTCAATGACACCTACGGCCACCAAGCGGGGGATGAAGTCATCCGTATCGTGTCGGCCCAATTGCTAGAGACTAAACGTGAAATCGATATTGCCGGACGCTATGGTGGTGAAGAGTTTTGCATTGTACTACTGGGCGCCGAACTTGAAGGCGGAAGGATATTTGCCGAAAGATTGCGTAAAGCCATCGAGGCAACAGTCGTCACCTACGAAGATCTAGAGATAAAATTCACCATAAGTCTTGGTGTATCAGAAATCAGCGAAAAACTCTCTACTCATACTGAATGGCTGGAACAGGCTGATAAGGCACTCTATGAATCAAAAGAGGGCGGTCGTAACCGGACCACCCTCCATAAAGTCGAATAGGCACCTGCAAACTCAGAGAACCCGTTCACTCACAATCTTCCAGCCGGCTCCCTCTCTGATAAAGACCAGCTCTTTGATCACCACGTCCTGATAATTACTGGCACTGTAGTGTTGTCTGAATCGGGCTGTGATCTGAGCATTGGCCATGGATAATTCCAGCTTTTCCAGGCGAACCTTTATCCACTCAGGCCGTTTAAGAGCCCGTTCTCGCTTCAGCCTCCACTGTGCAAGCGACAAACCGCCCGGAGAAAACTGAGCCGAGTAAAAACCCAGATACCCTTTTATGTCCTGAGCCTCCCAGGTGCCACGCCATTGATCCAGTGCTTCCTTCAACTCAGATTTAATAACCTCTGATAACGGTCCGAAAACTGGAGAAGCCGCTTTTTCATTTTCAGTTTTGATCAGAGGCTTTGGCTCTACTGCCACGCAAAATGACGGTATATTGATCTTTGAATCAGCCGCAATCTGCCCATAGGTATGGCATGCAAGATCAGCATAAATATCACCCAGATTACGCACAGCCTGTTCATAATCTGGACTGATTTTTACTGCTTTTTCAAAAGCTTGTCTTGCAAGCATCAACTCCCCCCGCTCAGCATGGATAACCCCTATATTGTTATGAATTGCCGCATCATTAGGGTATCTTTCAGCCAATAAAACAAACAGCTTCATCCCCTCATCCAAACGTCCCAGGCGCACGAGAACGGCCCCCTTTAACAACATAAGGGAGGCTGTCTCCGGACCCTGCTCTTTTGTCTGCTGGTCGATGCGAAGTAGTGCCTCCTGATAGGCACCTTGGTCGATCAGTTCACCGATAGCATTCTCAAGCTCCTCAGCTCCGACAACTGCATTTAGAGAAAAAAGCAGCCACAGGGTAAACAACGTCTTGACTACCGATCCACATCCATCTCGCACCATAATATTTATTCCCTGTTAATCGTATTTAGACTTCGAGGAGAATTATACCTAAAATCAATACATTTGCTGCAATTGACGACTGATTGTAGAATCGCCAACCAATGTGCGCGATCCATCAAAAAAACCTAATGCTGACCATGATTAACCGTCTACGCTCAACATCACAACCGAAACGGGCGCGCTTGCGGTCTGTGACCGGTGCTTTACTCTCCTTCGCACTGCCGCTGGCACTGCCAGGATTGGCAGCAGCCGTACAGGAACTACCGAATCACATCTTCTCCAGAAATGGAGCTAGCAGTACAACTGTCTTGGTGGATAAGCGCACTCGCTCTGCCTATCTTGTTGACCTGGAAAAGGACACGCCAAAACTCAGGCGCAGCTTTGATGATCTGCTATTTGGTGAGAATGATGGCGAAAAGATCCATGAGGGGGATAAACGTACGCCCGAGGGTGTCTACCGAATTACCAATTATATCCCCAAGGATAAATTGGCTCCCATCTATGGGGCAGGAGCCTTCCCAATAAACTATCCAAATACACTCGACCGGATAGAAGGAAGAAATGGGAGCGGCATTTGGCTGCATGGGCGGGATGATAACGACCCGAAGAAACAGGTAACCCGTGGTTGTGTTGCGTTTAACAACAACCAGATTGGTGAGCTGAAAGCACTGCTGCATAAAGATACTCCGGTCATCATCACCAGAGAAACCCAATTTATTCCTGCCACCGAATATCACCAGCAGCGGGAAGAGCTGTTCACCCTGTTCGACAGCTTCATCGAAGCCTGGGAAAATGGTGAAATTGACCAACTGAGTGAACTGATCCACCCCGAGTTTCATAGTCCAGGCGGTATTGATCGTGAGGCTTGGCTTGCCCGCAAGTCACAACTCAATCGACTCTACCCAAAAAAAGTGATTGAAACCGATGATGTCTATGCTTTTAAAGAGGATGGGAAACAGGTGGTCTTTGACTTTACCCAATCCTATTGCGCTGACAATTTGAGTGCACGGGGGAAGAAAAAACTCTTCTTCAAGCGAGACAATGGCAAGCTAAAACTGATCACTGAGTCCTACGAAAGCCTTCCGGGTAAATCCTATACCAACGAGAAAGTCGATCATTTCATTGCTGACTGGTTGAGTGCCTGGCGCAACGCTGACATTGACCGCTACCTGAGTCACTATGGATCTAAATTTAGAGATGGCAGTGGTAAAAACCTTGCCCAATGGCGAGACTATAAACGTACTATTTTCACAGATAGACCCGATCAACAAATCCAGATAGATGATCTCTCTATTAAAGAACTGCACAATAACCGCTATCAGATCAGGTTCAAGCAGGATTACCGAAGCGCAGACTATGCCGACCAGGGTATTAAAACCTTGATACTCGAAGGGTGTCCCGGTGATTTTCAGATTGTGGCAGAACGCTGGCGCAAACTGCGCTAGGGCGAATCACTTCCACTTTGCTTAAGATTTGGGTCTAGGTTTGGATGCCACTTTATCCCGTAGATAAACCGGTTGTGCATACTCAGCCGCGACAGCCTCTCCTGCGTTAAAGCTCGCGGCTCCAAGCAACGCCACATCCTCGGCACTACAGAGCAAGTCAGCTGTCTCACCGCCAAGAGCCTCACCGATACGCAACTTCAGCTCTGCAGAATAACTTCCCCAGCCGGGACCAACCCCGTGCCAACCAACACCCTCTGGCAGTGTCACAGCATCAGGCGCTGATACCGACTCATCCATTACCGGTCGTACCAACCCCTGAGCATCGACTGCGTAACCTCCCCAGTAGACCTCATGCATTCGAGCGTCATAGGCCGCCAATATTCGCTGAAAACCGTACTCGCGATAACCGCGCTGAGCCAATGCAGCAAGTGTTGAAATTGGAACAACGGGTAAATCAGAGGCAAATGCGACGCCTTGCGCCACGCCTACAGCTATACGCACGCCGGTAAAAGCGCCAGGCCCTCGACCGAATGCGATGGCATCCAACGATGAAAGTCCTATACCGGCCTCTGCCAGCAGCTCTTCCATCATGGGTAAAATCAACTGACTGTGCATCCGCGGCTGAACTTGATAGCGGGATGAAAGCTCCCCATCGATCAAAAGGGCAGCTGAACAGGCCTCTGTTGCAGTTTCTATAGCGAGTATTTTCATGGTAATCAATTGTATCTCAGGTCGTGGATAAATTGATCAATTTATAAGGCTGTCGGGTTATTTTATGTCTACAATTAAGGTAATTCTGCCGGTCCATTCCTATTCACGGAGCTAGCTATGTACTTTGGTAAAAAATACGCATCTGCAAATCATGATGATACCGTTGCGGATGATCGCCGTGCCATCCACAGGCGTCACCTGATCTATTATCTGAGGGTATGGGATACCGCCACAAACAATCAGCTGGGGCATGTAGTTGATATTAATATCGACGGTTTAATGCTGATCAGTGAAAAGCCTATTGAAACCGGCAAGGAGTTTGAATTGGAACTGCGCTGGCAGAACATGGAGGGAGAGCCAGATACCCTTCGCTTCCGTGCCGTGAGTCGTTGGAGTCACAACGATGTTAACAAAGATTTTTATGACACCGGATTCCAACTGATCGATCCCACGGAAGAGGTCCTGGATCCTATTCGTGACATGATCCAGCAGTATGGTTTTGGTGATTGATAAACCGGCGTAAGCCAGCATTAAGTTCTTGATCAGACCGACTCTGATTCAAAAAACCGGATAACATCGTCGATATCTCGGGTTCTGGCCATGGACGGCATGCTGTCCAGAAAGACCTGGCCATAACCCTTTTTCAACAACCGGGGATCACAGATCACCAGAACACCCCGGTCAGTCTCATCACGAATCAGCCGCCCTGCCCCCTGCTTTAGTGCAATGGCAGCCTGAGGGACCTGAAACTCCATAAACGGATTACCCCCCTGCTTTCTGAGTGCATCTATACGTGCCTGCAATACCGGATCGCCTGGGGAGGCAAAGGGTAGCTTGTCGATAATGACACATGAGAGTGCCTCGCCACGTACATCCACACCCTCCCAGAAACTCGAGGTACCCAGCAACACAGCGTTCCCCAGTTTTCTGAACCGCGCCAGGAGTTCGCCCTTCGGCATACTGCCCTGCACCAGCAAAGGGTACTGAATTCGGGTCTCCAGCGCCTCGGCCGCCTCACGCAACGCACGATGACTGGTAAACAGAATAAATGCGCGACCCAGACTTGCCTCAATAACCGGCGTCACAACATCAACTACCGTCTGAGTATAGTGGGACTCTCGAGGCTGCGGCATACCCTTGGGTACAAACCAGAGTGCCTGATTCTGATAATCAAAAGGACTATCCCAACATGCCGTTCTGGCCCCACCTAAACCCAGCTGGCGCTGAAAGTGTTTAAAATCGTTCCCAACGGCCAGAGTAGCCGAGGTAAAAATCCAACTGCCCGGATGACTCTCCATCTGTGTTTTGAACAGGCCAGAGATATCCAGGGGTGTACGATTCAGCCGAAAGCTCTGCCGATAAGTCTCAAACCAGCGGATATATCCCTGCTGTGACTCACCTTCAGACAACAGCTCATTGAGGCAGGCACGAATAGAATTACAGCGCGCAAGACAGCTATCCAACCCTTTACCTCGCCCCTCAACAGCTGACAACAACTCTGTCATCTCGAGTAGACAGTCACCAGCTTGTTCCAGTCCACGAATCAACGGCTCATCTGCCGCAATCTCTGACCAGGAACCGCGACGCAGGTCCAGCCCAAACAGCAGACGCAGATCCCTGACGCTTTTACTGAGCAGCGCTGACTGAGCCGGGATCTCCTTCAGATCACCCGCCTCTTTATGGTATTCCGTTTCAATATCACGACAGAGGTCCAATAGCTGTCGACCACTGACCCCGGTACCAAAGAAGTTGCCGGCCACCTCAGGAAGCTGATGAGCCTCATCAATGATAAAGCAGTCAGCAGTAGGCAACAGTTCACCAAAGCCCCCCTCTTTCAAGGCGAAATCAGCACATAAAAGATGATGATTTATCACCACCAGATCGGCTTCCTGTGCGCGGCGTCTAGCCTCAACCAGGTGACAGGTACTGTAGGCATTACACTCCTGACCCAGACAATTTTCAGTGGTCGACGTCACCAGTGGCCAGATTCGGGCGTCTTCTGGAATTTCAGACAACTCTGCGACATCACCACTTCGCGTACGGCCCGCCCAGCTTTGAACCTGTGACAGTTGATCCACCATTTCGCGGCTGTTCAGACGCCCCTCCAACAGGGTCATCTCCATACGATGTGTACAGAGGTAGTTGGCACGCCCTTTGAGCAGCGCCACATCAGCCGGAATGGCCAGTGCGCTTTTTATTCGAGGAAGATCGCGGTGAAACAGTTGGTCCTGGAGGTTTTTGGTGCCCGTGGAGACGATCACTTTCTGGGATGAGAGCAGCGCAGGTACAAGATAAGCGAAGGTTTTACCCGTACCCGTACCCGCCTCACTGATCAGTACCTCACCCTGTAACATGGCATCGAGCACGGCCTCAGCCATGGCTTCCTGCTGCGGCCGATAGGTGAAACCCTCTACAGAGTTCGCCAAAAGCCCCTCTGGCCCTAATATATCTTTAATATCAGACATCTAGGCGTTATCCCGCCTGATTATCCCATAGCTCAGGGGAGAGACCCTGCTCACGTGACCAGACCAGGCGCCCGATAATTTTGAACCGGGCTACAGACAGCGCACCCCGTTTAGCCCTGTTGCTGCTGGATTGTTCCATATAATCCAACAACTCATTTCGATCCGCTTCGTAGATCTCATAGGGTTCATAATCCTCATCCATGAGTACCAAAACGACACAGTCCCACGGTTGGTCAGCCTTTATCTGGCCAATTCTTTGACCGGTCTTGCTCTCATCAAATATCGTTCGGCTCTTGATCTGAACACGCCGATCATTACGTGCCGGATCCACAGCATCATGCCCCCCTACTGAGGCATCGACCTGTTTCAGGCGTAACAGTCGGATGGCATCGTGCAGTGCAATTTCATTGCTGATTCCGGGCAGAGGTTTCCCCATAGTACGCCGATACTCGGCAGCGAGCTGTCGAGCCTGACCAATCAGTTTGTCGGCGGCATATAGGCTCATGCCGATAAATCTCCACGTATATCAATGACTTTTTGCAGAATTGTATCCTAATCCGTTAGGAACTGCTGCATTGATGAGAAAAAAGAAGTCGATGGGGCCACTTAGCTAGTTAAGCATTCTCGCCTTGCGCTCGGCCACCTTGGCACCATTAATATCGCCTGAAGAACGCTTAGCCTTGGCAATCAGCTGCCAGTTTTCCCTTTTTAACTCAACATCTCCACCCGCCAGTGCCAATGATTTCACGGCCAAGTCTGATGCCAGGGTGGCTCGCCCCTGATCCAACCGCAGCTTGGCCAAGCGATGCCAGAGATGAGCGTTTCGCGGCTCAATGCGCAGAGCCCGCTCAACCGTACCCACAGCGCCATCCAGATCACTACTCTGCGCCTGCTGATCGGCACGCTTTAGCAATGACGAAACCGCCTTGCTATGCATCGGTATAAGAGGCGTACGACTGGCGGGCTCATAGGCACTAATCTGTATACCCTTCTCCTCAGCCGGCGACACTACCGCGCCTGGCGCCTGTTCAGTGGCAGGGGCATCCGGTAATGGCGACCGGGCTGTACGCGACTCTGCAGCTGGCCGCTGAGGTGCTGTATAACAACCCGCCAAGAGTGAAGCGGAGAAAACCGCAACAGAAAATATCTTCCAGTTCATTCAAAAAAACTCCGAAACAGCCGCCGGATGGATGTCCCGGACTGTCCTGCACAGGAGGCAGTCACTGTCGGGGCAGAGCCGGCGATAAAGGGATACTGCCTTGCGCCCTCACACCCCTCATCCGCCTTGAAACCAGACTTGGGATCGATCCAGACAGTCTCCACCGAATCTGGCCTGAGCAATTCAAGAGAAACAGGCCGTAATCGGCGCATCATATCACCCCAGACCTGTAATGCACCCGTTGAACCGGTTAAACCAGCCGGTTTATTGTCATCCCGTCCTACCCAGACTACAGCCACCTTATCCCCACTGAAGCCGGCAAACCAGCTATCCCGTAGCTTATCAGTGGTACCGGTTTTTCCCGCAACATTGAATGAATTATCAACATAACGGGTCAGGCGCTTAGCCGTTCCGTTGCGCACGACTTCCTGTAAATTACGATTCACCAGATAGACGGGCCCAGAAGGCACCGCCTGCCGCACAGTCAATGGATAACGCTGCAGCGGTTCGCCACTACTAGATTGAACAGCGCGAATAGCGCGCAAGGGAGAGTAAAAACCACCCGCCGCAAAGGTTTGATAGAGTTGTGTCACCTCCAGTGGGGAGAGTGAAACCGAACCCAGCAACATGGCAGGAACCTGCTGGATAGGTCGATTGATACCCATCTGCTCCAGCAGTTGAGCAATCGGACTCAAACCCACATCCATACCCAGACGGACCGTAGCCAGATTATAGGAGTTGGCCAGCGCCGTATGCAGCGGGACTTTTCCATGGGCTACATGGTCATAGTTTTCTGGCATCCACAGCTCCCCCTCCTTCCCTTTGATGCTGAGCGGTGTGTCATCTAACTGCGTCACCAAGTTATACCGGTCGGTGCGCATCAGGGCAGCCAGATAGACAACCGGCTTGACCAACGACCCAATGGGCCTTACCGCATCCAGTGCCCGGTTAAATCCTGCATAGCGGGCACTCCGGCCACCAACAAGGGCACGCACTTCGCCATTTTCACTGTCAACCAGAATTGCCGCACTCTCAAGTTTACCCTTAGGTAAACGGTAACCCTTCTCCAGCTTCGTCAGGCGATCGGTAACGGCCTCCTCCGCCTGTTGCTGCGCCCAGGGATCAAGCGTGGTAAAGATTCGCAGCCCTTCTGAGGTCAGATCCTCTTCCCGATAGTCACGGTGTAACTGTCTCCTGACCAGATCCATAAAGGCGGGATAACTCCCCCGTCCATCACCTTTCTGTTGAACCCCCAGAGGCGCACGTTTGGCGGCTTGGGCCTCTTTAGCTGAAATCAGCCCTTGCTCATGCATGACCGATAAGATCAGATCTCTACGCTCTTTAGCACGTTTGGGATGCCGGCGTGGATCATAAAACGAGGGTCCTCTGACCTGTGCCACCAAGAGTGCAAGCTGAGAGAGATTGAGTTCGCCCAGACTGCGATTGAAATAGAAATGGCTGGCCAAGCCAAAGCCATGAATCGCTCGACCACCGTCCTGGCCGAGATAGATCTCATTGGCATAGGCCCCGAGAATGTCATCCTTTTCATAGTGCGCATCAAGCAGTAGGGCCATTGCTGCTTCATTTAATTTACGCCACAGACTACGTTCTCTCGTCAGATAGAAATTTTTAACCAGTTGCTGGGTGAGCGTACTGCCTCCTTGAACCACTCCCCCCGCCCTCATATTGGCCCAGATAGCCCGGGCGATGGCCTTGGGGTCGACACCTGAGTGCTGATAAAAAGCCCGGTCTTCCATGACGATAAGTGCTTGCACCAGACGTTCCGGGAGTTCTGATCGACGCACCAGCACACGATCTTCATTATGTGCTGGATAGATACTGCCGATTTCCGGCGCCTCCAGCCGGACAAGTGCCAGCTCACCACCGCCCACCTCGGAAAGCTGATCAACCTGGTTACCCGAGAAGCGAATATCAAGAAAATGCCCCGGCTGCTCACCATCCCAAAAGCTGAATGGGCGTGAACGAATCAGAATGCGCGATTTATTACGTGACCAGCTTGCCGGCTGTTTCGGATAACTGCTGCGCTGGTAGCCCATTTGCTGAAGCTCAGAGACCAGCTGATCCGGTGAAATAGACGCGCCAGGATAGAGCTCAAGCGGCCGCCCATAAACACGGGCAGGAACCGCCCAGCGTTTACCTTCAAATTTAACCCTGACCGTGTGATCGAGATACAGAAGATAGACACCCAACACCAGTGAAAACAGAAAACTCAGCGCAAGCAGACGACTGAACCAGCGACCGAACAGACCGCGCTTGCGCGGCCGTTTTTTGATAGGTTTGGCGCGTTTTCGGCGGGTTGCCGGTTTGCGTTTAGCTACGCTCGTGCTTTTCTTTCGGGTGGTTTTTGCCATCAACTGCTACTTTTGATCCAAGGGTTTTGCGGACGAAATTTCGACTAACGACTAAGGAAAAACAATGACCTTCATCAGTGGCGCTTTTCAGCCAGAGGGAATTGTTGTAACTGACCGGCGAGCTTTTGATTCAGTTCACTTATCCAGAGAGGGGCATCAACTGAACGGGCAACCTGTGGTCTAAAACGAAAATCTCGGGGTGTAATCAACACAGAGACATTCGACTCGCCAATCAACGCAGCCAGGACAAACAGATCTTCTGCGGCACGATTACCAATGGCCAGACACCCTTTCGAAGCGCGTCCCCCGTGGATAAAAATATCGCCTCCCAGATCCACTCGCCCATCCACTTCTGCTTGCTGACGGTCATAGGCATTCGGATAATCTATCTTTAGCGAGAGATGATAGGCACTATTTGGATTCAAAAGTTCAACACGATAAACACCTTCCGGGACCTGCTGATCACCTTCACGTAACTTTGGCCCCCGTGTACCACTCATTCCTTTAATCCGATAATCCTTAATATGCTGCCACTTACCCGCGGCAAAAGCCCAGAACTCCATCAGGCGAGTATCCTTGAAACTGACCAGTGCCACCTTTTCCGGTGGCCATGCCACATCCACATAGTCAAAGTAGGGCTTCAATCGATTCTCTACTTGAGCCTGATACTGAGTGACAACATCTTCAATTGTACGATCATTATCCACAGCACTCGCTGGCACCGAGAACAAAAGAACAACGACACAAAGCACCCACCAAAAATCGAGATATTTCCGGGCTACACTTTTTTTACTGTCAACAGATTGGGTTAATCGGTTATTCATAACCATGCATATCTACACCATAGCGAAATAAATTGAAACCTTCGAAGGCAGAAGGCGATACTCCGGCAGAAAACCACCCGTCATTTTCAGAAATGCTGCAGCGGGCAAATCTGAGATCAGCCGCACAGCAAGCTAGTTTCATTTGGTTAAAATAATTCTCATTTAAGGTAGCCATTTCTGAAAGGAGCGGCAGGATATGTGGATAATCATACAGAGGATCCCACTAACCACCACCCAAAGAGAACTAAACCAGTTTCTCAACAAACAAATTATTGGAAAAAGCTGGTTCAGTTTATCAGCCAACCCGGAGATTCGCCTGAAAACCTTTTCAATACTCAGGATGACCGACCGCTCTTCTGGAAAAGTAGAGTGTCATGGATTGGCTGAACTGGAATCTCAAAAACCAGAAGAAGAGACTTTACAGCTATTGAATGGGCACAAACTGCGTGGCCAAACCATCTTTGTAAGGAAGTATTATCACCGCACAAGCCGATCAACACTTGAAACAAAACTGGCGAACAATGCTATTCCCTCTGAAAAAAACGAGCGTCGCCGACCTTATTTGCACATTGAGATGTTGAAAGCCAAAGCCGGAGGGGGGTTTTCAGCAAAATTATTCTGATCCAACAGGGAACGACTTGCTTGAAAGGTCACATACCACTGGGCATCTCAGCAATCCGCCAGAGGAACATCTATTTTGCCAACTCTTTTTCAAATGCCTTGACCACATCTCTGAATTGATCGCGGTTATGCTCATTCAAATCCATCAAGGCACGATGCGCTTCAAGCAGTAGTTGGGTACTTTTAAGTTCGCCTGATGTGTTAAGCGGTATCTCAGAAAGTTTAGTCAATTCCGTCTCGCGCTCCTGCACCAAGTGAAACACCCGGTCAAAACCTACGGCTTCCAGCAACTCGTTTATATCCGGCTGATTAGAGATGAGCGTCACCTTGGGTAGATTGACACGCTGCATTGACCGGGCCAATCGCGCAAGAATACCCAAGTTTGTACTATCAATACTCTCAGCACCTGTTAAATCAACGACAAAACCTTTTAAACCCTCTGCACTCAGTAGTTTATTAATATAGGCATCCAAGGCGACACAGAGGGTATGACGCACATCCCCCTTATAACAGAGTATCTCCACACCATCCTGTGTGCCGTGCAATATCTGACCACTACTCATTACTGTCACCGCGTGTTATGGATAAGAAGGCAATGTCATCTGGCATCTCCTGCAATCCTTCGATATCAAATCGTTCTACAAGTTCATCAATGGACGAGCCGCCATCCGAAACCATCTGTAACAGCCACTCTGTTCTCCTGCGAGCAGAATCACGCGGAAACAGCTCCAGAATACCATCTGAAATCATTAGCATCTGCTGCACCGAGCTAAAGTCAATCTCATGCTGGGTATAAATTGAATCCTCAAATAAGCCTACGGGTTTGTCATGGCTGGTCAATGTTTTGAAGGCTCCACCATCGAATAACAAGGGGTAGGGAAACTGCCCACCAGAACAAAAACGCAGGTTATGAGTTTTCAAATCGAGTACGCCATAGAAGATCGTCAGATATTTTTCAATAGGTGACAAGTTGAGTGCACGGTTTAGCTGATCGAGCATCTCACTGGGCTGCCTGACAATCTCTTCCTGATCCCGTTGATAGGCATCCAGATGTTTTTCAAACAGTGTTTTGAGCATCACAGTAACAAATGCAGAGGCGGCACCATGGCCTGAAATATCAGCAATATAAAAACCTACTTCATGATCCCCAATTGCAAAATAATCTACAAAATCACCACTCAATAGAAGCGATGGGAACAGTTGGCGGCGAAAATGGTAATCACCAAACTGTGCTTTCGTTGGGGGTAACAGACTGGCTTGAAGTGCACGAGCAGCTTCTTCATCCTCCCTTAGTTGCCCAAGGGCAATGGAGAGTTCCATGTTGAGGGTTTCCAGATGTTTTTGATATGCGCGGTTCTCATTTATCAAACGCGCCCGGTTGAGCGCTCGCTCAATAGCGGCATCAAGCACCTGAAAATCAACTATTGGTTTGGTAACGTAATCCCAAGCCCCTCGTTTCAAGGCCTGTATGGCATCCGCCACCTGGTTTGCCCCAGATACGATGATAATGGGCGTATCTGGTGATAATTCAGCGAGCGTTGATAGCACATCCAAACCATCCATCCCTGGCAGGCGTAAATCACAAAGGACCAGATCAGGTTTAGACGACTTAAATTGCTCAATCCCTTCGTTGCCATTTGTGGCCTCGACAAAGTCGTACTCGAGATCTTCCAGATGCGCTACCAGACTGCGCCTGACGGCAGTCTCATCTTCTATGGTTAGTATTTTTACTGTCTCACTCATGAACAAACTACACTCTCACTCGGTAAAGCCGTGAACGAACAGAAATGCACTGCCTAACGCTTTGGTAACCAGATTACCTGTAAGTTTAGACAGTCCATTGCCTGAGAGGGTAGCTTATATTGGAGAAAGTACTATTTTATTTCTGCGCACCAGGGGTGAGTACACATAAACAGGGGTGGAAGAAGAGTACTAAAACTACTGATAGCCGTGTGAGGAGAGACCCGTATAGCGCGTTAAACAGGAGATACAGTTTTTCGAAACCGTACCTCCTGATTACCCAGCATCACCGTCTAATACCCTTATCGTCCCAAAAGGGCCTGCTTGCTTCTCCTTCAGCATCGGCCCGACTGATTCCAATATCCTTGAGCATATGATCACTCAAAGCCATCAGTTCATAACGCTGCTTTGAAACCCTATGCCAGTGATACACTTTTACCGAAAATCTTATCAAAGCCGCTTGGGCCAATCCGAAACGAGAGGATAAGCTCCGTTTCCGTTCACCGGTAGCCGCTGAGATGGGGTGATCTACACACATAATGTTTTTCATAAGTACCTCCTGACTAAGTGAAACCGTTACTTTAAATTCCGGTTGCAGAAAGTCTGGACCCATGCTAAACATTAATCCAACGAATAGTTTTGATGCAATACATCAGCATAACAGATGGATTAAGCCATGAGCCCGGTCTTTGATAACGAACTGCTACGCACCTTTGTGGCCATTGCCGATTCAGGTGGATTCACCCGCGCCGCCGAATTGGTACATCGTTCCCAATCTGCTGTCAGTATGCAGATGAAGAAGCTGGAAGAGATGGTGGGACGCCCGCTGTTTGAAAAGGTAGGACGCAGCATGGTGCTGACCCCTGACGGGGAGATTTTGCTGAACTATGCCAGACGCATCTTGCGATTGCATGACGAGGCCGTTTCAACACTTCAACAACCAGACATGGTGGGCAGTGTCCGTATTGGTATACCAGATGACTATGTAGCAGCCTTCATACCCCGCATTATGGCCCGATTCGCAAAATCCTACCCCATGGTTCAGGTTGAAGTGATCTGCAACCACAGCGAGCATCTGACCAAGGCTGTGAAGGTAGGTGAGATAGACCTGGCCATCGTTACCAGCGTACCAGGCAGTATGGAAGGTGATATTTTACGGCGGGAAGCAACAGTCTGGGCCACCTCAAAGCATCACTTTATCCATGAAGAGGACCCGCTGCCACTGGTTCTATTCCAACCGGGCTGCATCTTCAGGCACTGGGCGATGAAGGCGCTTGACAAGGTTGACCGACCTTACCGGGTCGCCTACTCCAGCCCCAGCATCACCGGCATTGAAGCCATTGTCGGTTGCGGTCTCGGTGTCACAGTGCTGGTCAACAGCATCGTGAATGATTCAATGCGGGTTCTGACCACGGCTGAGGGCTTTCCGCTCTTGCCTGAATCAGCTATCACCTTACTCAAGACCAGCACATCCAGCTCACCGGCCATGCAGTGTCTTGCCGACTATATAGTCGAAGGCTTCCGTGACAATCAAGCCAATGCGGCCTGAGTAACGACGTATTAATAGTCATTAAACTAAATTTAAAACTGGAGTTTTTAGATGTTCACCGGAATTGTCCAGGGTACTGCCGAAGTTGTGCGAATTGATGAGAAGGAGCAGTTCCGTATCCACACAATCAAGCTACCCAAACAGTATCTTGATGGCCTGGAAAATGGTGCCTCTATCGCCCATAACGGCTGCTGTCTTACAGTAACGGGTATCGAAGGTGACACTGTCTCTTTTGACCTGATGCAAGAGACACTACGTGTCACCAATCTGGGTCAATTAAAAACCGGTGATCGGTTTAATTTTGAACGTGCGGCACGCTTTGGTGATGAGATTGGCGGACACCAGATGTCGGGCCATATTCTCTGCATGGCAATCATCACCCGGATTATCCGAACTGAAAACAATTGCCAGATATGGTTTGAAATCCCTGAAAACTACCTGCGCTATATCTTTACAAAAGGCTATATCGGCATTGATGGAATCAGTTTAACGATTGGCGAGGTAAACGGAAATCAGTTTTGTGTCAACCTGATCCCTGAGACACTGGAGCGCACTAACATGGGTTTCAGAGAAGAGCGGGATCAGGTCAATATCGAAATCGACCCGCAAACACAGGCTATTGTGGATACCGTTGAACGTGTGTTGGCTGAACGCACCTAACCTGACACATCAAGTCTGCAATAACTGCTGAATCCGCTGCTGCAAAACCGGTATCACCTGCTGTTCAAACCAGGGATTGCGCCGCAACCAGAGATTGTTGCGTGGACTGGGGTGTGGCAAAGGCAAATACTCCGGCCAGTACTGCTGCCAATTCTGTACTGTCTTTGTCAGCGTGGACTTGCGTGTACCAGCAAGATGATAGGCCTGTGCATACTGACCAATAGTCAGTGTCAGCTGTATATTCGGCAACTGCGTTAACAGTTTTTCATGCCACTGTTCTGCACATTCAGGACGGGGAGGTAAGTCACCTCGCTGCCCGGTACCCGGATAGCAAAACCCCATCGGAACAATAGCAATTTTAGTTACGTCATAAAACAGCTCCCGCTCAATGCCCATCCATGTCCGGAGTCGATCACCACTTGGATCATTAAACGGTATACCTGTTTCATGCACGCGCCGCCCTGGAGCTTGCCCCGCCACCAAAATAACGGCATCAGGATCTGCACGAAACACCGGATTACAACCCGCAGGCAGTTCAGATGCGCAAATCGTGCATTCTTTAATCGCTTGAATAAGGGAGGAGAAGGTTGTTTTGCTCATACCATCGGCCTCTAACAGAAGAGTCAATGGACGATAACAATTCAGATGATAAATGTGTAGTGACACAACACTCATTGAAAGCGTGTTGTGTCACTATGAATAATGCGGCCCGGTTACTTAGTATAAACTCACATGCCGACAGCGACAGGGGGTTTTACGCTGTTATTGCTGGCAATATTAGCCTGAAATATCGCCTTATGCACATCCCCCAAACTAAGCATGCCTTTCAGAACGCCCGCTTCTGCTACAGGTATCCGCCTGAATTTATGACGCACCATGGTTGTAGCTGCCTGCAATATGTGTTGTTCAGGTGAAACCGTAATCACATCGGTTGCCATCAAATCTGCCACCTTGAGATTCACCACGTCTTTGTACTTACCCATCATGCCAGAGTAATCGCCTGCACCCAGACCATCGGCCATCATGTCTTCGAGTGTTGGAAAAAGACGATGAAATACATCCTTTTCCGCGATAAACCCAACCATTTTCTCTCCATCCATAACTGGTAGTCCACTATAGCGATAGAGACACATCAGCGACACGACTTCCAGGAGATCGGTATCCGGAGTAACAGTCCGTGGAGCGTTGGTCATTATCTCTTTTACCTGCATAGCATTATCCTCCAAATTTATCAGCTCAACACAATTTGTTGAGTGCAACCCGCTTCAGACTGACTGTGCTGTTATTATTGACTGCCAAAAAACGCCTGACTAAAAGTGATTCACCAAAACAAGCGGGTGAAAAAGCAGCGTTTTCATTCTTGTCACGGCATGCCTGAAACATGGCTGACCTTAGTAATCGCTGATTTACCACCCTTTTGTCCACCCGGTTTATCTTTATGCGGTCATAAAAAGCGGATTATTTTTCATTAGTCTTAAATAATATAGATTAAACTGATAAGAGTATCTGTTCGCCTTCGAGACGTACTGAATAACTTCTGGTACAGCCCACATCAGGGGCAACAGCCTCACCATTTTCCAGTTCAATCACCCAGTTATGCAAAGGACAAGTGACCCGATGTCCATGCAGAATACCTTCTGAAAGCGGCCCCTGTTTGTGTGGACAACGATTAGAAAGTGCAAAGACGGTATCATCCGCCGCCCTGAAAATAGCGACCTCATCATCCTGGGTTTTAACCACACGTGATCCCAATCTAGGAATATCTGAAAGACTACCCACTTCCACCCATGTTTCAGTCATTACTGCAGACATATCACTCTCCAATCTTTTTTAATGGTACAAATTCGTGGGCTTCAGCGCCTTTAGCGCGGGAAGTCCAGGGATCATGTTGCGCCACTTCCTGTGAATCAATAAACCGACGGTATAACGCTTTTCTACCAGGAACATCTTCACGTATACGCTGCTTAATATAGGAGAGACCTATCCGCTCCACCCAGGGTGCCGTCCGTTCCAGGTAACGCGCCTCTTCACGATAAAGCTGAATGAATGCCATGCAGTGCTCCATCACTTCATCTTCAGTCTCTACGCGACACAACACATCCGTGGCTCTGACTTTCACACCACCATTACCACCAATATGCAGTTCATAACCAGAGTCCACACAGACCACACCAAAATCCTTGATCGTGGCTTCAGCACAATTGCGCGGACAACCAGACACGGCCATTTTGAACTTATGCGGCATCCAGGAAGCCCAGGTAGCCTCCTCAAGTTTCATTCCAAGCCCTGTTGAATCCTGCGTACCAAAACGGCACCAGGTTGATCCGACACAGGTTTTTACCGTGCGAAGTGCCTTACCATAGGCGTGTCCTGAGACCATACCTCGATCCGTGAGAAACGCCCACATAGCTGGCAGGTCCTCTTTTTTCACACCGAGCATATTAATACGCTGACCACCAGTAAAGTGGACTTCACCGACATCAAATTTTTCCGCCGCCTCGGCAATCGTCCTGAGCTCATGGGGTGTAGTTCTACCCCCTAAGATTCTTGGGATAACGGAGAAGGTACCATCCTTCTGAATATTGCCGTGTACCCGCTCATTAATAAATCGAGACTGCGCATCATCAATTGCCTTATCTGGCCAGGCAGAAATCAGATAGTAATTGATTGCCGGCCGACAGATGTGGCAACCATCCGGTGTGCGCCAATCCATCTTGTCAAACACACCCTGCTTGTCAGTCAGTTCATATTCACGAATAGTTGAACGCACCTGATCATGAGTGAATTCGGTACAGGCACAGAGCGGCTTGGCCTCGGGTGCAGAATAATCACCACCCAGGGTATTAGCCAAAATCTGTTCGACGAGACCGACACAAGATCCACAGGAGGCACCTGCCTTGGTGTGCGACTTCACCTCATCAACAGTAAACAAGCCCTCACTGGTAATAGCTTTAACGATGTCACCTTTACAGACACCATTGCAGTCACAAACTTGCGCTGCATCACTCATCGCGGAGGCCTGGGTTTCACCACCGTGCCCTGAACTACCGAGATGAGCTGACTGGCCAAACAGAAGACTCTCACGCATATCAGATATATTCGTACCTTCACGCATCAGTTGAAAGTACCAGGCACCATCTACTGTATTGCCATACAGCACCGCACCACTGATACGATTATCTTTTATAACCAGTTTTTTATAGGTGCCACCTGCCAGGTCCTGGAACACAATCTCTTCGGTTGTGTCATCACCATGAAAGTCACCCGCAGAGAAAAGATCAATGCCAGTCACCTTCAGTTTTGTAGACGTGACAGAACCCTCGTAACGTCCATATCCCAATTCAGCAAGATGGTTGGCACACACTTTTGCCTGTTCAAACAGAGGGGCTACCAAGCCATAGCAGGTCTCCCGATGCTGTACGCACTCACCCAGTGCATAGATGCGTGGGTCATAGGTCTGCATGGTGTCATTAACCACCACGCCTCGCTCACAATAGAGACCTGCTTTTTTGGCTAAATCAATATTGGGTCGAATACCTACTGCCATCACAACCAGGTCGGCTTTCACGATTGAGCCATCAGCAAACCGCACACCTTCAACTCGCTTTTCACCCAGAATTGATTCGGTCTGCGCACCCATCATAAAGTTCATGCCATTCTCTTCCAGAGAACGCTTCAGCATGGCACCGGCCGCTTCATCCAACTGTCGCTCCATCAGGGTATCCATCAGGTGAACGACTGAGACCTCCATGCCCTGTTTAATCAGCCCATTGGCTGCTTCCAAACCCAACAGTCCACCGCCAATCACTACAGCATTTTTATACTTCTTTGATGCAATAAGCATCTGCTCAACATCATGAATATCGCGAAAACTGATCACACCATCCAGCTCGGCACCCGGCACAGGAATGATAAAGGGATCTGACCCTGTAGCCATTAATAATCGATCATACTCAGCCTCTGTACCATCAGACGTGATCACTTTGCGTTTTACTCGATTAATCTCTACAACGGGAGAGCCTGCGTGCAAGGTGATGTTGTTTTTTGTGTACCACTCTCTTTTATTAAGAATGATCTCATCAAATTTTTTCTCTCCGGCCAATACAGGCGAGAGCAGAATACGATTGTAGTTAGGATGAGGCTCAGAACCGAAAACTGTGATGTCATATTTATTTGGCTCCAGCTTTAACAACTCTTCGAGCGCTCTCACCCCTGCCATGCCATTTCCTATCAGTACCAGTCTCTCTTTCATGCGATGCCTCTTTACCAATCGGGTCAGGTGACCTGTTAATTCAATAACTCCCTTAGTGCAACGGCTATGCCAACTTATAAATAATGACCAAAGTCAGTAGCTACCGTTGCAATGCGGCACAGAGCAGATATAAAAATGGTTCAACATGGTGCTTAGTAAAAATATTTTGCACCGAATAAAGGCACGCAATACAGCACATCCAACGCTTGTGCATTAAACAGGCAAAAGCGTGTGCACTTGCACATTCACAGTGCAAAAAGATTGATGAACCTCAACTAATTTTTATTATTATTAATATTTTCAATGATTTATAAAGTTGGCACGAGCAATGCTAAAGCTAGGAGAAGTTTTATCATCTGGAGTTACACTATGTCGGACAGTAAATTAAACCTGTTATCCTTTTCAGGCAAAACACGAACGTT